>JAYTZG010000034.1:0-20995 GCA_043742005.1 Minisyncoccota bacterium
CGCCCACCACTAACTCCGCAATCCCTAACACCTCCAGAATATCTTTTGCATCTGTTACAGGCGTCGCGCCAAGCTTCAAAAATTGATGAACGCCTGCTGATGTTTTAGAAAAAATACTTCCGGGCACCACCAAAAGTTCGCGATTATAATCTACTGCCATACGGGCAGTAATCAGGGTGCCGGATTTTTCTGCCGCTTCTATAAGTAAGGTGACGCGACTAATTCCAGCCACTAGTCGGTTACGTTGAGGGAAAGACCAGTCGGTGGCCCGAAAGTCAGACGCAAATTCCGAAAGCAGTCCACCACCGGATTCCAGAATACGATGAGCCAGTCGCTTGTGTGTCGCCGGATAGATAACCTCGTCGCCAAGCCCACTACCAGGAATCGAGAGAGTGTATAAATTATTCTGTAGCGCCGCTTCGTGAGCCAAGGAATCAATCCCTAATGCCAATCCAGACACGATTCCTACGGGATAATTTTTCAAACCACCAATCAACTCGTCCACAACTTGCTTGCCATAGGAAGTGTACTTCCGCGAACCAACTACCGACAAGAGAGTGATGTGGGGAGGTGGTAGGACACCGCGATAGTTAAGGCTGGCCGGCGGCTGCGGAATCTCCCTCAACAGGGCAGGGAATTCCGCCACCGAAACATCAAGAATAGGAAAAGACATTGTACAATAATATCACTTATCCACAGATAAGGTTGACAGATATTTCCACGGGTATATGATGTATGCATCAGACACATGTGTCTGATACACAGTTCCTTCGAGCTTTCGCTCACATCCATCGGTGATCATATGGTCACCACCCCCAACCCAACCCGCCTGGCTTCTAGAGTCAGGTTTTTCTTATTTTTCATGTATAATCGGGAGACTTTTATATAGTGTATGTTAGACATCAAATTCATTCGCGAGAACACCGATATCGTAAAGATGGCGGCGACGAAGAAGAAAATTAAAATTGATATTGACCGCTTGGTGGCGGTGGATGATTCGCGACGTGAAATAATGCAGCGGCTCGAGGCTCGTAAGGCGGAGCAAAATAAAGTTTCTGAAGGTATCCCAAGAGCTTTTGAAAGTGCGGTACGCGAGCAGTTGATTACACAGATGCAAGCGCTTAAAGCGGAAATCCAAAAAGATGAAGAAGAGCTAAAGCCTGTTATGGAAGAATGGCAAGCGCTCATGCTGCAGGTGCCAAACATTCCGGACATGACGGTCCCAGACGGTGACAGTGATGCTGATAACGAGGAGGTCAAAGTATGGGGCGAGAAAGCTAGTTTTAATTTTGAAGCGAAAGACCATGTTGAACTGATGACTAAACACGGCATGGTGGACTTTGAACGTGGCGCCAAAGCACATGGTTTTCGCGGCTACTACTTGCTAGGTGATGGCGCGCGCCTGTCTTGGGCGATTTGGAACTATGCCAATGACTTCTTTCAACAGAAAGGTTTTATTCCCGTGTTGCCACCGACAATTGTTCGTAAGGCCAACCTCTACGGCACCGGACATCTCCCCAACGAAGCTGATGATGTATACAAGACGCAAGACGAAGACTATTTGATTGGAACGGCTGAAGTGTCAGTGATGGGTTTTCATGCAGACGAAATCCTTGAGCCAGCGCAATTTCCAATTAAGTACCTCGGCTTCTCACCATGCTACCGTCGCGAAGCCGGCAGTCACGGCAAAGATACTCGGGGTCTAATCCGGGTACACGAATTTTATAAATTGGAACAAGTCGTGCTCTGTGAAGCGTCACACGAAGAGAGTGTCCGACTTCATGAAGAGCTGAATCGCAACACTGAAGAATTCATCGAATCACTAAATATTCCATACCACACTGTACTCAACTGTGGCGGTGACTTGGGACAAGGACAGGTAAAGAAGTACGATATCGAACTGTGGGTCCCGGGCGAGAAAACTTATCGAGAGATTAGTTCTGCTTCTTACTTCCATGATTTCCAAACTCGACGATTCAATATTCGTTACCGAGGGGAAGACGGCAAGGTACGTTACGCCCACTCCCTCAACTGTACCGCTATTCCAACCCCGCGCATTCTTGTATCTCTGGTAGAAAACTTCCAACAAGCTGATGGTTCTATCAAGATCCCACCGGTCTTGCGACCATACTTTGGAAAGGAGCAGATTGGATAACTACTTACTATGAAATTCGAACGTCATCCAGAAAAGCAAGAACACATTGGCACCGGAGCGTACAAGCGGGCGTATAAAATTGAATCAGTAGGTGGCGTACCAGAAGTACAATTGGTAATGAAGCACGAATACACCAATGAGCAGATGAAGGGCTTATTTTATTTAAACAAAATTGCCACCACGTTATTCCCTGGGAAAATTGCGCGAGTAAAGCAGGCGGGTAATTTTGATGACGGTGAAGGTAAGTCTTCACAATTCGTTACTGAGTATCATGAGCCGGACACAGAACATGAACGGTTACAACATTTCACCAAAGCGCTTGATGGTAAATACTGGCCTGATAATGACGATGAGCAAGAGCTCGTAGAAGCTTTCGACTCGATTTCACATAAGCGGGAGAGAGCGGCTATAGACAACAAGGACTTACAATCTTTTAGAGATGCTTATGAAGCAGCTGGGTTTTGGAATGAAAACGGAGCCTTGCAAATAGGTTGGGGTGCGCAAGATGTCATTTATAGAGAAGATGGCAGCTTCGTGTATGTCGACATAGATATTCCCTGGGACGAGCCAGACGAAGTGGTAGAAAGTACTTTTACTAAAAAATACCTACGTTTCAATCCTGAAAAGCTCCAAGCAACTATTCATGTAGCCAACGAAGCTGATCGCGCGAAATTACAGTCATATTTCGATAGATTGATGCAGTTGTGTCGCGACGCGGGGTTTGCTGTCTAGAAAAGATAGGAAAGGGCGTAAAAATGCACCCCTGTGCATTTTTACGCCCTTTACCGTGATATTATGTGCGAATGAAACGGCGGACAAACCGCAACCTGAATCCAAGTACAATACTCTTGATTCGACAAATTATCGTTGGGGCGCTCATTGCGGCGTTTTTTGGCTTGCTCACTTCGAGTATTTGGTACATCACTCGTATCGACGCACTAACTATCGACACGGTCACTGTTCATGGTGGAGAAACTATCCAACATAGTGAAGTCGAGTCGATTGTCCGTTCGCATATTGATGGAACATATCTGAAACTTGTCCCACGAACGTTTGCCTTTACCTATCCCCACGAAGAAATTATTACTGAAGTAAACAAAGTACATCGAATAAAAAACGTTAGAGTCGTGCGCTCCGGAGGAACCGAACTTTTGGTTGAATTTGATGAATACGTGCCACACGCTCTGTGGTGTAAAAATAGTGAATCAGCCGGTTGCTTTTTCCTAGATGAAAACGGCTATTCATTTGCACCGGCACCCACACTCGATGGTGGAAGTTTCATTAGGTTTATTTCAATTGCAAAAGACCCCAGTGAATATACTAAAGCGTTTCCGGAAGAAGAGTACAAACGGGTACAGGAACTAGCTCAAAAATTCGCTGACGCCAAGTGGTTTGTCTCTAAAGCTGAGATAGATGCGGCCGGCGATGCGTTTTTGACCATAGTAGATGGGGGACTATTTAAGGTTTCGCTCAAACAATCATCAGATGAGACTGTCAGTAACCTTCTCACTGTCCTTGGTTCAGAAAATTTTACTCACATCAAGCCAGGAAATTTTGAATACATTGATTTGCGCTTTGGTAGCAAGGTGTTTGTAAACGAAGTGACGATTGATAAAAACGCTTCCAGTACCGTAAGTGAGTCAGATAATTCAACTGACCCCACATCATCTGCATCGTCAGAGATCATCACTACTCCGGCACAGGAAGCTCCGGAGTCTGTCGAAGACAACACTACTGCCGATATGATTGCCGCCGCGCTCGCGTCTTCGACTGATGATGAGTAAGCTTGAGTTTTTCTATTTACCACGTACAGTGTTCGCATGAACTTTTGGGAGACCTTACCAAGCCCATTTTTTGTAGTCGCGCCGATGGCTGATGTCACGGATGCGGCTTTTCGGCGGGTGATTGCCAAGTATGGCCGTCCTGATGTGATGTGGACAGAGTTTGTGGCGGCGGACGGACTGATGCGCGCGACTCCCGAAGGCAAAGCCAAGTTGATGGCTGATCTGATATACAGTGAAGAAGAACGCCCGATTGTGGCCCAACTATTTTCTAGTAACGAAGCGCATATGGAAGCGGCGGCCGCTCTTTGCCTCGAGCTCGGTTTTGATGGCGTTGATATCAACATGGGTTGTCCGGATCAATCAATTGAGAAACAAGGTTGTGGTTCGGCGATGATTAAAAATCCCGAGAATGCGGCGGCGGTTATTAGGGCTGCCAAGCGTGGCGCCAAGATGGGCGAAGCGGACGGTATTCCAGTGTCTGTAAAAACTCGGATTGGTTACCACGTCGACGAGATTGATACGTGGATCCCACATCTACTTAAAGAAGAGCCAGCGGCACTTACTATCCATTCCCGTACTCGCAAGGAAATGAGTAAGATGCCGGCGCAGTGGGAGCGAGTAGCCCGTGTTGTGGCGCTACGGGATAAGTTCGCACCAAATGTGCGAATCATTGGTAACGGCGATGTTCTCTCTATGGACGACGCACGCCAAAAGATAGAACAGACCGGTGCTGACGGCGCCATGATCGGCCGCGCACTCTTTGGTAATCCATGGTTTTTTAATCCAAATGTGCGACTGCCGTTTTCTTTACATGCACTGCCTACGCACGGCGTGAACAGAGAGACTCTTATTACGCATGAAGTAGCTGGTAGAGATATTGAAATAGTTTCACTAGAACAACGGCTATTAGTAATGGTAGAACACACCAAACTTTTTGCAGAGCTACTACCACACAAAAACTTCTCCGTTATGAAAAAACACTATAAAGCCTACGTAACGGGATTCCCCGGCGCGGCCGAACTCCGGCACCAGTTGATGGAGCAAAACTCAGCGGGTGAAATCGAGGCGGTTGTCCACGGTTTTCTTAGCACTACTGACCTAAACGCGTTAGACTATTAGAGATGAGTGAGGTACTTCAAGCCAATATTTTTTTCTATATCGCCAGCGTCGCAACGGTTGTGTTTTGTATTGTCGTCACAATGATTTTGTTTCAAATGTACAAGGTTATGAAAGTCGTTCGTTCTATCTTAGAGCGAGTTGACGCTGCCAGCGAGACAATGTCTGAAGATGTGGCCCATGTACGAAAGCTTGTCGCAACTGGGGGACTCGTGTCCACTATCATCGGACTAGTATTTGGCACTAAGAAGAAAAAGCGAACCAGAGCTGAGTCAGAAGATTAAATAACTTTAAATAATACATATGGCAAGTAAATCAGGAGGGAATAAGTCGGCCGTAACACCAGCCGCAAAGAAGAGTAATGCTGTTGAGGTAGGAATTGGTCTTGGTGCAGCAGCAGTAGCTGCAGCTGGAGCTTACTTCCTATATGGAAGCAAGTCAGCCGCAAAAAACCGCAAGGTAGTAAAGAGCTGGGCACTAAAGGCCAAAGCTGAAGTACTAGAAAAGCTCGAAGATGCACAAGAAATGACCCAGACCGAATACGACCAACTCATCAAATCTGTTTCTGGCGCTTATACTGGAGCCAAAAACGCTAGCAAGAAAGACTTGCTTGAGTTTTCAAAAGAAATGAAAGACCACTGGAAATCAATCGAAAAAGCCGCCGCACCGCTAAAGAAGACTGCGACCAAGGAAGTAAGAAAGGTAGCCAAGAAAGTAGAAAAAGTAGCTGCTAAAGTAGCAGCACCGGCTGCAAAGAAGGCTCCAGCAAAGAAGACCTCGAAGTAGTGAACAGTAAAAAAGCGAGGCGCCTAAAGGCGCCTCGCTTTTTTTCGTTCAGTCAGTCATCTGCTATACTAGGGGCCATGTCAGGATCTTCTGCTTTATACCGCAAGTATCGGCCGCTTTCATTTGCGGAGGTGCGCGACCAAGACCATATTGTTACCGTCCTTGAAGGGGCGATTAAAAAGGGGACTATTCCACACGCGATACTTTTTTCTGGTACACGTGGGACGGGCAAGACGACGCTGGCGCGGATTTTTGCACACGCTATCGGTGCAAGTGATTTGGATATTTATGAAATGGACGCCGCGTCTAATCGTGGCATTGACGATGTGCGTGAGCTTAAAGAAGCTGTGTACACACTCCCGTATGAATCACCGATGAAGGTGTACATCATCGACGAGGTGCACATGCTTACCAAAGAAGCGTTTAACGCGCTCCTAAAGACCCTGGAAGAGCCACCAGCGCACGTGGTGTTCATCCTTGCTACGACCGAAGAAGAGAAATTGCTCGATACCATCCTTTCTCGTTGTCAGGTGTTTCGCTTTAACTCACCGTCGCGCGCGGTCCTCACCAAACTAGCGATTGATGTCGCAAAGAAAGAGGGCTTCACCATCTCACCCGAAGCCGCTGACCTTGTAGCACTCGCGGCTGATGGTTCTTTCCGTGACGCCCTTGGTATCGTACAAAAGGTCATTCTGGCTTCGGGAGACACTATTGGTTCGGCTGATGAAGTGGCCGCTATTATCGGCGCTCCCAAGACTAGTACGATCCTAGCGCTAGTTGAGGCCATCCACTCTAAAGATAAACTAAAGGCGCTGGAAACTATTGCTGTCGTGACAGCCGAGCCGGTAAGTATCAAACTCTTTGCGAGGTTGCTACTCGAACACATCCGTGCGGTTATGTTGCTACGTAACATGCCGTCACACAAAGAAAGTATCCTTGCCGCCTTTAGTCCCGAAGCGCAGACGCGTATTGAAGGCTGGGCAAGTGGAGCTTCTGCACTCAATTCACACGCTCTGCTCAAGCTCCTTGGAGCCGTAGATCTCATCGGACGCTCACCAATTCCACAACTTCCTTTAGAAATTGCGGTTATAGATATTATTGGTGAATAGTATGAAGAAAGTATATTTTGTTAGACACGGTGAGACTGAAGGTAACGTTGGTAAGTTTTTTCAGACTCACGATACTCCTTTAACCGAGAGAGGTCATGACGGTGCGAAAGCAATTGCTGAACGTTTGAGTCACCTGACAACTGATGCAATTATCGCTAGTCCTTTCTATCGAACACAACAGACAGCAGGTTATATAAGCGAAGCAATTAAATTGCCAATCGAGACAGTTGAGTCTCTGCATGAATTGCAGCAGAGTTTTGTTGTCCGAGGTAAGCTTTGGGATTCTGAGGAAGGACAAGAATTTATAGAAGACCGTACAAAAAACTTCTTTGATTCAAATTGGGAAATTCCTGGCGCGGAAAATCACGCCATGCTATTGGATAGAATAAAGGATACTGTAGAGATATTAGAAAAACACGAAGCTCAAAACATTGTGGTAGTGTCACACGGTATTTTTTTGCGTTACTTAGCTATTTATTTGCTACTGTCTAAAAGCGAAGACAGCGCAATACATCGTATTATGTATAACAATCTGCACTTGTTATCAAACGTAGCAGTCACCGAATTTATCTATTCCGAAGGCGCATGGAAATTATTTACCTGGAACGATCGGGCTCATTTTGCTGATAATTAATATGGAAATTCTACTTGTGAGACACGGACAAACTCTTGGTAACTTGGCTCATCGGCATCAAGCTCTTTCTACGCCGCTGACAGAGCTAGGTAGAGAGCAGAT
Organism: Minisyncoccota bacterium; assembly: GCA_043742005.1. Taxonomy (GTDB): domain Bacteria; phylum Patescibacteriota; class Minisyncoccia; order Phycocordibacterales; family UBA918; genus OLB19. Next base: position 7,687 of record JAYTZG010000034.1, read on the forward strand.
CCGTGCCACAGCTGCAAAATTACTAGAATTTAAACCAACACATCTACTCACTAGTCCGGTATTCCGAGCAGTTGAGTCGGCGCAGATTATTGGACAGACACTAAATATGATTCCCGACACCAATCCGTTGTTTGTCGAATTAGAGCGACCAGTCTTTCTCAATGGTAACTTCCATAAAAGCGTCAGCTCGCTCTGGTTCTATTCTCTCTGGTATTTTGGTCTGGCTAACAACACTAAACACGGTGGTGAGTCATATAAAATGATTCGTGAACGCATTGAGCGGGCGCAAATGCTCTTGGAACAGTACCCACCTGATTCTAGGATTGTGGTGGTGTCGCACTCAGTCTTCATCAACTTTTTCCTAGCACACGCTTGCAACAAGAAGCCCCTCAATCCCTTTCAGGCACTCGTGCGCTTTCTCAAAGTCTTGTCTATCAAAAACGGCTGCATCATAAAGGTCTACTTTGATCCCGCCCGAAATAGTAGGGTCTGTAAGTGGCGAGTGGAATAGGACCCACAGAGACCAACTTGAATAGTTTCAAAATTCTGGCAGTATAGTGCCACCAGACGTGAAGATAGTTAAATATTGCTGGATCGTCTAATGGTAAGATTTGAAGCAAGTTCAAATCTTTCTGTCAGCGCTCGCTCGGAGATAAAAGAAGTAATTTGTAGGAAGTTTGTGTTTATAGCTGCCGGATCGTCTAATGGTAGGACTACGGTTTCTGGTGCCGTCTATCGGGGTTCGAGTCCCTGTCCGGCAGCTATAAACAAAAACTACAAATTACTTCTTTTGCCTCTATCGCTTGCTCGACAGTAAGATTTGAAGCAAGTTCAAATCTTTCTTGAACGTCACTCGCACAATGGATGTAAGTAAACTTCCATCCCCGTACTCGTTAGTTCAAGTAGGACTACGGTTTATGGTGCCGTCTATCGGGGCTAAAGTAATCTGGGAGATTACTTTAGAAGGTTGCCAGCTATTTTGTAAAAATAGCGACAACCTGTACGGAATTCGTAGAATTCGAGTCCCTGTCCAGCAGCAATCGGCAGGCCGCAAACATGTGAGACCGACCGAGGTCTTCAAAATAGCCATAAGTAGAAACGTATATTAAGAATCCCTCATGAGCTCGAACTTTCGTGAATTTGAGTGTATTTTGCATATTCATATTACTAGCCACATTTTTGGTTCGAGTCCAAGATTAGTCTTTTTCCAGGGCGATTCCTAATACTGCTGATTACAGGCATCTCTTACTGTCAGCTCTGTCTCACCAATCACAAAGTCTTCCAGACTAAATAACTTTTAATCTTTTTGTTTTTACTCCGATGAGTGAAGGACGTTCGAACTCAATCACTAAAATAATTGTTATACTTACACGATGAAAAATAAAGTTGCGATTGTGCAGAATCCTCCTGCATACTTAGATAAAGTGGAAACGGTTGCGTCAGCTGTTACGTATGTCGAAGAAGCGGTAAAAAATGGTGCTGCTTTAGTTGTATTTCCTGAAGCATATATTGCAGGTTACCCAACCTGGATTTGGCGCTTACGTCCTGGTGGAGACATGGGACTGTCTGGTGAAATCCACGAACGTATGCTGCAGTCTTCGGTCGATCTATCGTCTGATGATTTAAAACCCCTCATGGAAACTGCTAAAAAGAGTAAGGTGACTATTGTAGTAGGTATAAACGAAATCGATAGTGAGTTTAGTGGTACAACGATATTTAATACCATAGTTACTATTGGTCCAGATGGTACAATCTTGAACCGACACCGCAAGCTAATGCCAACCAATCCAGAGCGAATGGTATACGGAAATGGAGATGCATCAGGTCTTCGTGTTGTTGATACTCCTGTTGGGCGCATAGGAGCACTTGTGTGTTGGGAAAACTACATGCCGCTAGCACGTTATGCATTGTATGCACAAAACCTTGACATACTTATTGCACCGACTTGGGATGTGGGTGAAGTGTGGCAATCAAGTATGAGACATATTGCTCGCGAGGGCGGATGTTGGGTACTTACCACCGCCACTGCACTTGAAACCAAGGATATGCCAGACGATTTTCCAGAGCGAGATACAGTATTCCCTAAAGAGGAATGGATTAATAGTGGGGGAGCTATGGTAGTGGCACCATCAGGAACTATCATTGAAGGGCCACTTATGGAGAGGAAAGGTATATTATACGCAGAAATCGATACCGAAGCTTCACAAAAAGCCCGGCGCTCACTAGACGTCGCTGGTCATTATTCTCGGCCAGATATCTTCTCACTTGAAGTAAACCGAGCCCAGAGTAAACCTGTAGATTTTAAAGATTAGATGTAAAATTAATTATTCACATTATTTATGGCAAAATTTGCCCAAGCTCCGCCTAGACAGAAGTCCTCAAGCCTCCTCTTCTTCGCTCCAGGTGTTTTCTAGTATTTCCTCTTGGATATCGAGGACTCCGAAATAGATTCCCTCTGGAAGTTCTTTAAGTTCGTTTTGTAGACTAAGAGAAGCTCTACGTTCTTTTGCAAACTCAATAATGTACCTCTTGCTCACTGGGAATTTTGCCCCGTATAGACACTCGTGCAGTTCACTTGTGGTTATTGTCATTGCTGTTTGCATAGTATGTAAAATGTTTGACTTAATAAGCTTGTTCTAAAATAAGCCGTACCACACGAGAAAAAATTTCACTGAAGGTTCGTTACAGCTTCGCCTAGGCAAAGCCTAGGCGAGATGGGAAGCCTAGGCGAGATGGGAGATGAAGTAAAACGTCTAGAGTTACAATTTTGGACTATCTAAAGCTTCGTTTATGTCGGCGATAATCTCGTCGAGTTTGTGGTTACTTTTTATGTAGTATTTACTTACTCCCAAGTCGACATAGGATTGAATGGTTCCGGATTTTTCGGTATTTGATACGACGAAGATGGGGATATTTTGCCAGGTTCCGCCGTTAGCCTTTAGTTTTTTTACAAAATCGATACCATTTTCTTTACCAAGGAGATTGTGGTCGAGCCAAATTGCGTCGATGTTTTCTAAATCCTCCAGGTAATCGAGAGCTTGCTGGATGCTGCTGGCGGAAATAATTCCCATACCGTTTTTATCCAAGGTGGCGTTGAAAACTTCATCCACACTACGCGCAGTAAGAACCACAAATCCTTTTTTCTCAAGCCTGGTATTCACGACATCAAGCAAGGCTCGTTCGTCTTCAATCACTAGGATTGATTTCTTCTTTAGTGTGAGTCCATTCATATGTAGATAATTATATTCCTAGTTATTAATAGCGTAGGGTTATTCTTGCGGTGCGTCAAGATAGTCTTTAATTTCTTTGGTCATTTCATCAAGTCTATGGTCGGCTTTTACGCTGTATTTGTTTACGCCGAGTCGTATGTATGAATTTAGGTTGTCCCGGCTCGCGGTATTAGAAACAACAAAAATCGGAATCTGACGCCACTTGCTATCAAAGCTTTTGAGTCTTGCTACAAAGTCCAAGCCAGTTTTTTCTCCAAACAGATAATGATCGAGCCAGACGGCATCGATGGAGGAGACTTCTTCCATGTATTCAAGACCTTGATCCACCGTGCGTGCGGTTAAGACTTCAAAGCCAACGAGTTCAAGTTTATTTACAATAACCTTCGCCAAAGGCCGCTCGTCTTCGATGACGAGGATAGTTTTCTTGCTGGTAGATTGATTTGTCATTATGCTTGGTATAACACACTATTAATGATAACCCTAGGTCATGCTAGGGACGCTGTTCTTTTTAGCTTTCCCAATCGGGAGCAGTAAATGAAATGTGGTGCCTTTGTCTTCTTCTGATTCAAACCAAAGTCTCCCGCCGGCTTGGTCGACGATCGATTTGGCGATATAGAGACCGAGGCCGGTTCCTTCCGTATCCTTTTCGACTACATTGTCTGCGCGAAAGAGCTTGGTAAAGATTTTGCCTTGTTGATCTTTTGGTATGCCGTAGCCAGTATCGGATATATTTATGATGACATTTTTATTGTCATCCAACGAAAGAACAACGGAAATTCTTCCACGATCTTGAGTGTATTTAACTGAGTTAGATAGAAGGTTTTGTATAACCATACGGATAAGTTTCGGGTCAACTTGTATGAGGGGGACATGAGTTGCCAAGACGCATTTGAGCTTGAGTTTTTTCTCGTCGATTTGGAGTTTATACTCTTCCATAACACTTTCGACAAGAGACACAATATTGGTTGGTTGTGATTCGCCATCGAATGTCCCTAACTCAATCCGAGAAACGTCCAGCAGGGTATTCACCAAATCGACCATTCGCTGGTTACCCTTGTAGATTTCTTCAAGGTAGGTTTTCTGTTCACCACTTATCTCGCCGACGTCACCGGTGAGCAGCATCTCGCTGTACCAATTGACGGTGGAAAGGGGAGTGCGCAGTTGGTGGGAGGCGAGTGACACGAATTCTGTCTTGGCTTTGTCAATTTCTTTTTCTTTGGTAATATCACGGAAAACCTCAATTGTACCCACTGTCTTACCGTCAATAACGACAGGGCTGACTATATTTGCGACAGGAAATTTTGTTTTGTCTTTTCGTACATAATTATAGGTGGGGCCAGTAGTAGTAGTAGTAGTAGGTATTCCTGTTGTTAAAGTTATTCTCACTGGATGCTCTTTATCCGGAATAAGATTTCCTTTCTCGTCTGTTATTGGGAGTATATCAAGGAGTGCTCTGCCCACCAAACTTTCAGAGTGCCTACCGAGCATTGTCTGGGCGGATTGATTTATAAGAATTATTTTACCATCCAAATTAGTACCAATAATACCATCGCCGATACTTTCAAATAGTGCTAGATGTCTTACATTTGATTCATCAAGTTTTGTTATGATTTTTCTTAACCATGTAAGATTGAGGAAAATAATAAACAACAATAAACCAATCGCTAATCCAGTGCTTACAACTAATCTTTTTTGTGAAAAAGAGATGTCCTTTCCGGCAGAACTTGAAAGATCGTTAAGATGTAGTGACATTTCATTCCTTTCAATCAGTAATTTTTCTACCAAACTTACTTCGATTTTTCTTGATAGTATCGTTTCTTGTTTCAATGAAAAATTTGAGAAAATTTGAATTCCTGTCTGAGTGTTATCATTATTGCTCTTCTCCATTAATACAAGGATTGCAGACTCGTCAGGGGTATTGAAAATCTTTTTGGCCTCTTCAAATAATTCATCAGTCTGTTTTCCGCTGAAAAGCCATTGCTGACTGTAACGTTCTGTTCGATATAACAGATATTCATCAAATAAATTTGCTCGATTGAAAAGTGCGGTACGCATTTCAGTGATCATCTCGAGTTCTGATATATTCGCTCTCGTTTGAGCGACCGTAATAAGAGTAAATGCCCCTGCAATAATTGAGCCTAATAGAGCAACAATAAAGAAAATGCTAACTTTTGTAGTTATATTCATGGTAGATTATTTATGAATAATTGCCTTATCATCTTTATACTCCGACGCGTTATTCTGACGAGCTATTTCTTTTTTTTGGGCAAGCATTTCCAACTTGAGGGCAATGGCGGCTGGTGTGGTAATACTCTTTTTATTAGATGAAGTTGGCATAATTTCTATTTTAAAATCTCAATTGCCCGCTCGACTATAGTCATGATTGGAGTGTCGGATTTAATAAAAAACTCTTTAGCCCCGAATTCCTCTGTACGTCTCATATCGCTTTCTTGGCTTAGGTTAGACAGTACCATAACAGGCGTCAGGATGTTCTTTTCCTTTAAAATTGTCAGTACACCAAAGCCGTCCATCTTGGGCATTATTAAATCAAGTAGTATCAGTGAGAAAGATTCTTTCAAAAGTAAAGCGACTCCGTCTTCGCCGTTAAAAGCGGTAGTGACAGCAAAACCTGATAGCGTTAGTTTTATCTCTAGCGCTTTAGATAATGTTTTTTCGTCTTCGATAATGAGTATTTTTTTGGCTATTTCCATGTTGTTCATCTTGAGTGTTGTGCCTGTACTACCATACGTTGTTTGTGAAATAAAATCTATTCCTAAGGCGCATTAGTTGTGCCGTTTTAAAAGTCATATTGTTACGGGCCTGGACAAATTACGATTTCAAACGACAACAAAAACACAAACACACCCAGCTGGGTGCATTTGTCAGTATGGTTTAGTGGCTATTTTGTTGTGCTTAAACACTGAACTAATGTATCCATTCTATAGTAATGAACTTTCTTCCGTAGCTAAGCCGTACCTAGGGGAAAGATATTGCAAATATAAAACTGTGTGTGTTTAAAATTTATTTCGCACCCTTCACCTTAGTCTTTTTGCAAAGATTAATTTGTTTTTCCAGTTTGGTGATTTTCTCTTCCATTTTTTTTGTTTGTATCATCAGAGTCTTTTCGATTTGTTTAGTGTGATTAGCTAATGTCTTGGCTATGTTTATTAGCTCACTTATGTCTTCCATGGCGAGCATAATAATTGGCGGGAATAGCTCAGAGGTAGTTTTGTCTTTTGAGTGAATATGTCGAGCATTTAGAATAATCGTTCGGTGCCCGATGCAGGGAAATTCGTGTTCGACTTCAAACCCTTTAAAAAAAGTGTTCTTAGGCAAAATATCCTCCAGAAGCTTTCGCAAAGCCGGAATGTCCCATTGTCCGTTGCCGAGGTCATAGACGATCTTACCTTCAGTGTCTTTTTGCTCAACTTGAAACAGTTTGTAAAACTCCTCGTTTGCCGCCAGTACTTTAAAGTCTTTGTCTAGAATCAAAACCGGCTCTCTAAGCACATCAACCACTGTTCTAATGTAGGTCCAGCTCTCTTCCCAGAATTCAGTAAAAAAGTCAGCTCCGACACGATGTGAAATCCCTTTACTTTTATTGTCCATATAAATAAAGCCGCGGCGACTAGGGAACGGTTACAATCAAGCTTGTCATATCTGACTCACTTTTGCGGCTCTAAGGTGACATGTACGCTAAACAGAGGTTTGATTTAAGAAAAACGGTGTGGGTTTCCTTGGGTGCTTCAGTGATTGTGTCGCTACTCATTGCGGCTGGAACTTTCTTCTTACCATTTAACCATGGAGAGATTCGCGGGGCGCCGCTTGATTCGCGCGCTGCTGCTACGGTTGTCCTAGATCAGAAAGAGCAGGTCGCCGCTTTGCCGGTTAGGTTGATTATTCCGGCCATTGATGTTGATGCCAAGGTTCAGCTTGTTGGGTTAGACGAAGATGAGAGTGGGGCGATGGCGGTCCCTTCAAACTTTACTGACGTAGGGTGGTACAAAGATGGAGTGCGGCCAGGTATGTCGGGGAGTGCGGTGATAGCTGGACACTTTAATGGGAAAAAGGTATCAGAGGCTGTGTTTTACGATTTGGCTAAATTACAGGTTGGAGACAAGGTCGTCATTATGAGTGAGGAGAGTACGGAGGACATTTTTACTGTGGTGAGAGTTGAAACGTATGCTTACGACGCATCCACCACGGACGTTTTTACGAGTGCTGACGGGAAGTCTAAATTAAACTTAATAACATGTGGTGGCACCTGGATGTCGGAAAAAAGACTTTATGACAAAAGGACGGTAGTGTTTACCGAGCTCCTCACTGATGTGGAATAAAAAGATGTGACAAATGTGTCAGCTACAACAAAGCCCGCTCTTAGAGCGGGCTTTGTGTTGTGACCTTGCGGTACAGCTAGGAGACGATGCCTCTAAAGAAGGCAGCCACTACCGACCATAAGGTTGGCGTAGAACTGACTTCAAGCGGGGCGGCGCCGGCGTTCGGGAAGCCTGGTGTAGTTTGGGTGTTGTCTGTAGAGGCACCAAGGACTGAGCCTGCTGGTGCATTAGATGAACTACCACCACTGCCACCGTTCCTGCTACCACCGCCACTATTTCCGTTGGCATTCGAGACAGTACCCCCGAGGGTGCCGCTTGTTGGTGCATTGTTGGCAGCATTTGAAGAGAGGGTACCGGTTATTTCCGAAGCCTCTGCGGCAGTGATACCGACAACTGCACAAGCCATAAGGAGAAACGCAGTGTAACTGGTGATTATTGTTTTAGTCATATCAAGTGTATTAAGAGTTTATTAGGGGTTTGACTGTACACCGTATGAAGTAGTGTACGCTCCGTTTGGAGTACCGTTTGGTACAGCTACCTCCACTGTGATTTCAACTTGTCGTCCGTCCATGAGGAGGTCGAGATCGCCGGTCATGTGTAGATCAGGAGTTGAGTAGAGGTTGGCAGCGGTGAGGAGTAGGGTCGCTCCACCGTTGTTGGCTTGGAGAGAGGAAATTCGCATGTTGCCGGCGACTGGGATGGTTGCAGTACCACCTGTCTTTAGCCAGTCACTGAATTTCATAGCCAGATTCTCTTCACTAGTAGGAGCGGTAATATGGAAGACATATTCCCATCCGTCAGTAAACGAACCGTTGGCGGTTGCTGTAGTGTCAATCATTTCGATTGAAGTCACCTCAAGCACGCCGTCGTTTCCAACTACTTCACCACCAATTTGTCCTTCTGGTAGTGCGCAGTCTCGGTTCCAGACAATCACATACTTATTAGTTTGGAGGTTGGTAAATGACGGTTTAGCCATACTAGGAGTAGCCGCCATTGCTAGTGCTCTAGTGTCACCAGTGGTGTAGCCTTGGAGGGCAAAGGGCTTTCCTGTAGCACACTGTGCACCAACGAAGTCGCCATTAACCATCTCTTTAGTTTCGTAGTCAGCGCCTTTTGTCATTTGTGCGGTAACTGCTTGGTAGGGAACGGCGTTGGTTTCGCTAAGTGTATACGAACCAGTTCCGGCACCAATATTCTCAGCATCCCAGGTAGAAGTCATTGGGAAGTCAGCGTTGTCAGCAGAGATTGCTGTAGCCATTACTCCTTGAACAAACTTTTCAATTGTCACAGTAACCATAGTCGGCTCATCTACGGGGTAGATGGTTGCTGGGTCACCAGTGAGGTTGGTGTTTGTAGCTGTGACGACTTTGCCGTTGGCGAGAGTAACGGTCGCAACTACTTTGGTGGCTGGGACGCTTTGTCCATACTCACTAGCGCGAGTATTTACCCAGTAGCCATCAGTTACATAATCAAAGGTACCTGAGACATCAAACGGTGAAGAGATTTGCGCTCCCACGATGTCGATGCCTAATTGCGGAGTCGCTGTGTTGGTTTGGAGGAGGGTTGCTCCAGCAAAGAGTTTGACCACTACTGATTGTGCGCCTGCAAAGGTCGCGTCAGTCAGGCCAAAGCCTGCGCTATATCCCTTGAGCATGCCTAGTCCAGTGTCGTAGTTAGCAACGCCGAAGTCTTCGGCTGCTAATGCTCCGGGCAGAATCGCAGTTGCTTCACCAGAAGTAGTCGTTAAGGTGCCTGACCTTTCGCCACCGGCGTAGTTGTCAGACCAGGTGCCAGATATGGTGCCATCTAGGGCAATAGTACCAGCAACGGTGATAACTGTCTGAGGAGTTACAGCATCAGGTGTGGCTGTGTAGTTTGCGGTAAACGCAACATTGTTTCCAGCTACTGTACCGGAGTTGATTACCCAAGTATAGATATTGGATCCAGTTGGACTTCCACCGTTTCCGGTGAGGTTGCCTAGTCCGTCTTGGACAAGGGTCATGTCGTGACCGTAATCAGTACCGAGGTACTCCATGGCCACAACGTAGTTGCCGCTAGTGTCCCAGGTTGGGACCGCAGCGATAGCTGAGTTCGAAAACGCGACTGAACTTAATAATGTGGCGAAGCCAATAAATAGGCTGAGTGTTTTCTTCATAAGTTTAATTTAGTGTGTAATTTGGTAAAGTAATATTCTTACTTGGTCTGAGTCGCGAGAGGTTTTTCTGTTGAAGTCGTTTCGTTTTGTTTTGACCCAATAACATTAGGTGCTGTATGCTTTTCGCTTTTGTCATGAGTGTTAAGTTTTTCATCTTTCATATTCTTTTAGTGTTATTGGTAGTTGTAGTAATGATTCGTTCAGTGACAATAGTCGACGACCTATTGCTTAGACACTGATGTTTAATAGAAACGCATAAACACAGCAACCAAAAATATCCATGTCTTCATGTTTATTTCCAGGCTAAATGTTGAGTGTTGCAGTAAGTAGCCGGCACTCAAAGTTTTTCATTGCAAAATGGAAAAACATACTTGTAATGAGAGTATTCTTCTTTCGGTCTAACTATGAAGGATTCATTTCTATCCATAGTATGCTTGCAGAAAAAACTAAAAATATTTCCAAGAAAGGACTGGAAATGATAAGACTTGATGTCGCTAATGCGCATGACAATTTTGCTGATGCTCTAACAAAGCATGCGCTTTATAAAACAAGTGATATTGAGCTTAGTCAGGATTTAGTTCAAGTAACTTTTTTAAAGACACTAATGTATCTACAAAAGGGCGGCAAAATCGACACCATGCGAAGCTTTCTTAATCGCATACTAAATGACCTCGTAATTGACGAATACCGAAAACGAAAGACTACATCACTCGATAGGTTGTTAGGAAAAGGTTTTGAATTAAGTGTAGACGATTCAGAAAAAATCATGAATATTTTCGATGGCAAAGAAGCTGTGACATTGCTTAGGTTTCTGCCCAAAAAGTACCAAGTTGTTATGAGAATGCGTTATATTCAAGGTTTGTCCATCAAAGAAATGTCTGTACTAACTGGTCAAACTGAGAATACAGTCGCAGTTCAATCACACCGTGGGTTGGCCAAGCTACGGATACTTTATGAGGAGTCTCACAAGTAAAGAGTCGATATTTTGGCAGCTAGTTGAGTTATGCCCAAAGTGAGAGGTATACTAGTATGGTGAAAGTCCTAAAGATGCAACGTTGGGCGAAAGTAGCAGTGGCCTTTATTATGGCCCTGTTGGGGATTTTTTTGACTGTTACGCACACTGATTTTTTTGATACTAAACCGACTGTCTCTATGTCACCTGCCAATGCTTTGTATTTAGATCCCAGTCAGCCGATTGAAGCTAGGGTGGCTGATTTGCTGTCTTATATGACACTTGAGGAGAAGATTGGGCAGATGACGCTGGTGGAAAAAAATAGTATCCAAGGTGGTGACGTAACGGCCTATCATGTGGGTGGACTTTTAAGCGGCGCCGGTTCCAAACCAAGTCAGAATACTGCCGCGGGATGGAAAGAAATGATTGATGCGTATCAAAGTGAGGCGTCCAAGTCACGACTTCGCATACCACTTCTCTACGGTGCTGATGCGATTCACGGACACTCGCTTGTTCCTGAAGCAACAATATTTCCTCATGCGATTGGTCTGGGGGCTACTGGTAATCAGGAACTGGTAAAAAGAGTCGCTCAAGCTACTTCACAGGAGTTGGCTGTTACTGGGGCGAACTGGAGTTTTGGTCCCAATCTCGACCAGCCCCAAGATATCCGCTGGGGTCGAGTCTATGAAGCATTTTCTGATGACCCAGAGTTGGTGGGGAAGCTAGGGGCGGCGTACCTAGAAGGTCTTCAGCAGGATTCTACTGTGTTGGCTACTCCCAAACATTATCTGGGACTTGGTGCTATGGGGTGGGGCACATCTTTGAATAAAGATTATAAAATTGATCAAGGCGTGACCATCGCAGACGATGCTTTGCTGCGCTCTCGCTACTTACCACCATTTACTGAGTCGATCGACGCCGGCGCTCTTGGTGTCATGGTAGGTTTAAATACTTGGGGTGAAAAGCGAATGGTATTTCAAAAACACCTTCTTACTGAGGTACTAAAACAAGAGTTAGGATTTAAGGGATTTGTGGTTTCAGACTGGTACGGAGTTCACGAAGGTCAGCGAAGCATCTTCTTGGCTACAGTAAATGCCGTTAACGCCGGTGTCGATATGGTGATGTTGCCGTTTGACTATAAAACCTTCGCCCGACATATGAAGTGGGCCAATCGACTAGGTCTGGTTTCGGATAAGCGAATTGACGATGCTACTTCTAGAATTCTGTACGCGAAATTCGCTCTCGGATTATTTGATAAAAAAGCAGACGAAGAAACAGCAAGTGGCATTCCAGACAAAACTCACCGTGCACTGGCGCGCGAGGCCGTCGCGCAGTCACTAGTGCTTTTGAAAAATGAAGACGGAGTGTTGCCGATTAAACCCAATATTCAAAGTATTCGCGTCGCCGGCAGCGCGGCTGGTAATATCGGACAACAAATGGGCGCTTGGAGTATTGAGTGGCAGGGTGTGGAGGGCAACTGGCCCGCGGGCGCGACGTCTATTTTAGCTGGTATTCAAGAGTATGCCGTGAGTCAGGGTGCGGAGGTCGAGTATAGTGAATCAGGAAGCTTTGCGAGTAGCCAGACCAATGCAGACATTGGTATCGCGGTGGTGGGAGAAAAACCGTACGCCGAGGGTTGGGGCGATAAAACGTATCCGACCTTGAGCCGCGAAGATTTGCTCGCGATTAAAAATCTGCAAGCGAGCTGTGAAAAGGTCGTGGTTGTAGTTGTTTCCGGCCGCCCTCTTTTGATTGAAAATGAAGTTGACTCTTTTGATGGCTTGGTAGCAGCCTGGCTGCCAGGAAGTGAAGGGGCAGGAGTAGCTGATGTTTTGTTTGGTGCCAGGCCATTTACCGGCACTCTGCCGCTACCGTGGCCGCGAAACTCGCAGCAGCTTCCAATTACTCTCAATGAGACTACTACTGATGGTTCTCCGGTCCTTTTCCCTCGCTATTTTGGACTTAAATATTAATCTGAAAGTTACCGTGCTGCCGTCTCGAAAAAAAGTACTATTTTTGATAACTGTGGTATAATTAATTTGTTGGCATACTACTTACACATCAGTTCATGTAATCTTGATGTAATAGAATGAGGCCCTGCGCGCTCAATTTGCAGCTCCACCTAAAGATGAATACAAACCAAATCAAACGCTTGTAATAGGGATGTAATTTAGCTGTCTTTAGGGCGGCACTATCTATATGATGAATGCAACACAAATGCGTCGACAGCAGATGATCCTCGATGCGGGATATACTGATTTCAACTCGCGTCTCAATCGGTACGCTCACTCAAGAACCAACGATGGAGAATTGGCTGACGATCTGACACAAAAAACGTTTCTCAAGACGTGGGCGTATTTGGTAAAAGGCGGGAAGATAGAAACGATGGAGGCTTTTCTCTATCACATTCTCAAAGCCCTTATTATTGATGAGTATCGAAAGAAGAAACCGACATCGCTCGATGCGCTTCTCGATAAAGGTTTTGATCCAACTCTCGATGACACACATCGCTTGGTCGATATGCTCGACGGAAAGCAAGCAGCAACGCTTATTGCTCAGTTACCGGTGCTCTATCAGCGGGTAATGCGATTACGTTATATGCAAGATTTGTCGCTTGAAGAAATTTCACTTATTA
>JAYTZG010000035.1:0-20955 GCA_043742005.1 Minisyncoccota bacterium
CAGAATTAGCTGGCGTGACGTTTACCCTAGAACAGCAGTTTGGCAAATTGCCTCCGCTAGCGGTAGAGGAGGAAGTAATCTCCCGCCTCAACCATTTCCGCAAGTCACTCATCCGCCGCCAATTAACGGCCCACCGCCAACTCCTAGAAGAAGCCCAGTCATCAGGTAATGACGAACTCATGATAGCAACGCTAGAGGCTATAAAAACCCACGAATCCCAACTGCGTGAACCAGCCTATAGTGTAGACTCGATCAAAATCAAGGTCTAGTTACTATTGTCAAAAACGTAAAATAGGGCCTGGACTTTTGTTGGATTTTCTGTATAGTAGGCGGATTATGGCAACCAAAAAGGCCACAAAAAAAGTTGTCAAAAAAGCGGTCAAAAAAGCCGCTATATCTAAGAAAAAAACAACCGTGAAAAAGGCACCAGCCAAGAAAGCCGTTGTTAAAAAAGCTGCCGCCAAGAAGACGCCAGCAAAAAAAGTCGTGAAGCCAGTGAAGAAGGTAGTTAAGACCGCTCCTAAAAAAGCGGTAAAAAATGCACCTAAAAAAGCACCCACTAAGAAGGTTGTAACGAAGAAAGTGGTAAAGACAGCCAAAAAAGTTGAGGAGAAGAAGCCGATTAAGGTGGTGGTAAAAAAACCAGAACCAAAGAAGCCGCTTACTCGCGCAGAAAAAATTCTTGAGGCTAAAGCGGCAGATTTGATGCAGATGGGTAAGACACGTGGCTATGTGACCCACGACGAACTTTTACGTTCGTTTCCAGAAATTGAAAAAGACGTAGAGTTTCTCGACGCCCTGTATGAGCGCTTTACCGTGTCGGGTATTGACGTGCTCGCCAGTGGAGGAATGCTTGGGGACGACCCAAGTGACGCGATCCTGGCCCAGAAAAATGCCTTTAAACGTAGTGATTCAAGCTACGACTCCATCCAGATGTACCTCCGCGAAATCGGCCAGTATCCACTCCTCAATGCTCACGAAGAACGTGTGCTTGCGAAGCGTATCGTCGATGGTGATGATGAGGCTCGCAACTTGCTCGCACGTGCCAACCTACGTCTCGTGGTGTCTATCGCCAAGAAGTATGTTGGTCGTTCACCAGACCTTACCTTGCTCGACCTTATTCAAGAAGGAAACCTCGGTCTCTTTAAGGCAGTTGACAAGTTCGACTTCACTAAAGGCTTTAAGTTTTCTACCTACGCTACCTGGTGGATTCGTCAGGCTATCACGCGTGCACTAGCTGACCAGTCACGTACGATTCGTATTCCAGTACACATGGTAGAAACCATGGCGAAGTACAAGCAGGTATCTCGCCGTCTCGCCCAAGATTTTGGTCGCGACCCAATGCCAGAAGAGATTGCTACAGAAATGAATGTTGAGGTAGAAAAGATTTATCAAATCGAAAAGATTTCTCAAGACACTATTTCACTGGAACTTCCAGTTGGAGATGATGATGATCGTTCACGCCTTTCTGACTTTATCTCAGACGATAAGATTATCTCGCCAGACCAAGAAGTTGCGCACAGTATCCTTACAGACCAGATTACTGAAATTCTCGATACTCTATCTGAAAAGGAACGAAAGATTCTTGAAATGCGTCACGGACTGCTTGATGGAACATATCACACGCTCGAAGAAGTAGGGAAGGAGTTTGGCGTCACCCGAGAACGTATTCGACAGATCGAGGCGAAGGCTCTTGAAAAGATTCGCCAACACGATAAGGCAAGGAGACTAAAATCTTATTAACATAAGATTTTCTATAGAATTTTCTCCCTCGGTAGGTCGAAAATTCTATCTCCTTGCACACTACAAACATAGTCGCAGCTTCGCTACTCCTTGTTTGTAGGGCACGAAGACTTAAGTCTTACTAAAGAGGGGGGTGGCCGAATCTCAGTGTTATACCTCGCGAGACGCGCGTTCAATTTTCCTCACGAAAATTGCCGCTATGCTCGAAACAAAAACTCCCTAGGAAAACTCCCTAGGCCTTGCCTAGGGAGTTTTTGTTTCTGCGCAATGTCTCGCGAAGCATCACACCAAGCTTCTAAATAAGCAGACAAAATGAAAGAGCGCTGGTCAGGCGCTCTTTGTTTTACGACCGTTGTGGTTACAGGTGGTGGGGAATGAATGGGTCTTTCCAGCAGCCAGCTTCGATGAACTCAGGATTTTTCTCGACGCCAGCTGGAGTGGATTCGGTCCAGGCTTCCGTGCCCATCTGTAGTCCAAGAAAGGACCCTTCGGTTAGTTCGGCACCAGTTTGGTAGCGAATGTAGTCGCATGCCGACATCCAGTAGCGGCCCTTGCCCCCGTTCACCATGTGATATTCGCCGGGACTGGTGTTATTGATGTGGTGAATGCCGAGCACAGTCCCCATTGTTGCAGTTAGGACGAAGAAAAGAAGAACCTTTTTCATTTCAGTAACTCCAAGGAAGAACATTAATATGATAGCACATTTAAAGTAATTAGTCAATACTTACCCGTAATCTGCTATAATTGAGCAACTATGGCACAAAAAATGGATAGGGCAGCATTTAAAGATGCGTACTCCGCTTTAAACGCGGCGCAGCGGGAGGCGGTGGATTGTATTGATGGGCCGGTGATGGTGATTGCGGGGCCGGGGACGGGGAAGACTCAGATTTTGACTTTGCGGATTGCGAATATACTTTTGAAGACCGATATGCAGCCGGGGAATATTTTAGCTCTTACCTTTACTGAATCTGGTGCCAAGGCAATGCGGGAGCGACTGCGGCAGTATATTGGGGCAGCGGCGTATCAGGTGCCGATTTATACTTTTCATGGGTTTGCGGCGAAACTGATTGGGGAATATCCAGATTCCTATCATCGGGTGATCGGGGGGCGACCGATAAGTGACTTGGAGAAAATTACGCTGATTGAAACTATTCTTAATGGTGGAGAAATTAAGAAGCTGCGGCCGATGGGTAATCCGGAATACTACGTGCCGCACATTCTGCGTATCATAGGACAGCTCAAGGCCGAGTACATTACGCCGGAAGCTTTTGTTCAGATAATTGAAAAGCAGGAGACGGAGCTGCTAGGAATTGAAAAGATTCACGAGAAGGGTGCGCACAAGGGCAAGGTTCGCGGTGAGTACACAAAGAAAGAAGAGGCGATAACTAAAAATCGTGAACTGCTCTTTGTGTACCGCCGCTATGAAGCGCTTTTATCTGAGCAGAATTTTTTTGACTTTGAAGATATGATTGTGGAGACAGTAAAGGCACTGCAAGAAAATGAAGACATGCTGCGTGACCTGCAGGAAACTTATCAATACATTCTCGCGGACGAACATCAGGACGTGAACGGTTCGCAAAATAAAATCCTTGAACTTTTGGCTTCATTCCACGATTCGCCGAATATTTTTGCGGTGGGAGACGAGAAGCAGGCTATTTATCGTTTTCAAGGAGCATCACTGGAAAACTTTCTCTACTTCACCGAAAAGTTCAAGGGTACAAAAGTAATCAGTCTCACGGAAAATTATCGTTCTGGTCAACCAATTCTCGATGTGGCACATAGTTTGGTCGAAGTAGAAGACGGTCCGCTTAAAGACCTGCGGGTACCACTTGTGGCTAAAGCTGTGAAAGGAGCTGAGGTGACCCGGCGTGATTTCTCTCACCAGGCGGTGGAAGATACTTGGTTAGTAGAGTCGGTGCAGGAAACTATTAAAAAGGGAATTAAAGCTAATGAGATTGCGGTTATTGTCCGCACTAATCGCGAAGTGGAAGCGGTGTCCACTCTACTTAGAAAATCCGGCCTAGCTGTTACCGCTTCGGCTGATGGCGATATTCTCCGTCACCCGATCACTCAGGCGCTGCAGGGACTCATCAATGCAGTGATTACGGATAAGAGCACTGTGGCGCTGTTTACTATGCTACACGGTGCGTACTGGGGGATTGGCACGAATGATTTGCTAAAAGTTTTGGCAGCGCAATCATACGCAAGGCCGCTCTGGCAGATTTTGCATGACAAAGAAGTCTTGCAGGAAATTGGCGTGGCTGACGTTGACTCTGTACTTAATGTTGCTCGCGTGCTCGAAGAAGCGCGTAAGCGCGAAGTCCATGAAGCACCGCACCGTGTCTTGGAATATATCTTGCAAGAGAGCGGCTTCCTTAAGCACCTGATGGAGTACGATCCGTTTGAGGGGACTAGGGTAATTCGTCGTCTTTATGATGAGATCGAATCAATGGTGTCGCGTGATGGTGTTGGTAGCTTGCGCGAAGTAAGCTCAGCATTTACCACGCGGATGGCATACGGATTGCCACTTAATGCGCCGTTTATTGTGACTGATACTGAGTCGGTGCAAGTAATGACAGCGCACAAATCCAAAGGACTGGAGTTTGAAGTGGTCTACCTTCCGCATGTGAACGATAGTGGGTGGAGTGGGGCGACGAAGAAAAGATATTTTGATATTCCACTGCAATCACATACGCCAGGGCTCGAGCATGAATTCATTGAAGACGAACGCCGACTACTTTATGTGGCGATGACGCGCGCCAAGCATACGCTTTGTATTTCATCGTCAGGTACCAATAGTGCAGGTAAGGAATTGATTCCAGCCAGGTTGCTAGAAGAAATTGAGACGAAGCTCATCAATGATTGCGATACTCGTGCCGAGGATGCGAAGTTTAATCCAGTTGCGATTCTTGAACATTCAGCTGAGCCCCCGAGAATCGACGGACAACTGCTTTTGAAACTGCTTACTGAGCGCGGCTTTTCTGCGACTTCACTAAATAATTACCTGAAGAGTCCGTGGGATTATTTCTTCCGCAATGTCTTGCGTATCCCTGAGACGCAGGCGGTGCATATGCAATTTGGTACAGCGATGCACGCGGTGCTGGAATACGTGACGCGTCACCATACACAAATCGGAAAGCTGCCGAGCGATACTGATATCAAGAAGAAGCTCGAGACTGCCCTCAACAAGTTGCCGGTCAACACGGAAGAGTATGTACGGTTATTGGAGAAGGGTTTTGAAGCGTTGATGCTGTACGTACCACATATGGCGACTAGTTTGCCGAAAACGACGAAAGAAGAATTCAAATTACGGGTGCATATGCCGACCGGTATTCCAGAGCTGCCAGAGCTGGTACTTACGGGTAATCTCGACCGAATTGATATTGGTGACGACGGTTATGCTTTGCGCGTAGTCGACTACAAGACCGGGAAACCAAAGTCGCGTAATGTCATAGAAGGGAATACTAAAGATTCAGATGGGGGGTACAAACGACAACTGGTTTTTTATGCGCTGTTACTGTCGCTTCACGATGACGAGCGATACATGTGTCGCGAAGGGGTTTTGTCTTTTGTGGAGTCCGACGTGAAGGGTGGAATAAAAGAAGAAACTTTCGTGATTACGGACGCTGAAGTCGAAGAGCTTAAGCAGGCGATTATTACGGCTACTAAAGAAATTATTTCTGGTGAATTCCTGGCGCAACCTTGTGAGGAAGGAGAGTCAGATTACTTTGAATTAGCTAGACGTTGGAGAGAAGAATAAGAAAAACCCGCGGCAGTAGGCCGCGGGTTTTTCTTAGGTTACTTTACTGCGGAGTCGTGGTGGAGTTCTGATTATCTGGACTATACGTACCATCGAGCTGTCGCAGAAGGCTATCAAGGATACTTTTAACAACTTCGTATGATTGCGCTCCGTTGACTACTGCTTGTTCGTTGCCAACGGTTATGACGGTGTATGGTGTACCGCGAGCTCCAATGTTGAAGGCGTCAGCTACACTATTTTTTAGTGAGTCCTCCATCTTGTTACTGTCGACGCAGGCGAAGTATTCTTCCTTGTTTAGGCCAACTTCAACCGCGTAATCAGGGAGTTTGACTGGATTAGTCGGTTCGTCTACTTCTCGATTTTCAAAAATCATATCAGTAAACTTCCAGAAAGCTTGATGTCCGCCAATTGAGCCAACACATAGCGCAGCCTCACTAACGTTAGGTGAGTTGGGGTGCAATTGCCCAATTGGGTACTGTCGGTATACCCACGCCACTTTGCCAGTCACACCGTATTCATCCATGATTTGGTTGAGAGTGTCGTGATATTGCTTACAAAACGGACAGTCGTAGTCAGCGTATTCGATAATCAAGATTGGAGCGTTTGGATTACCGCGGATATGATCAGAATCATCAACTGGTCTAGGAGTGCTGTTGGTGGTTCTTGAGCTACTGCCGTCGTCAGGCATAGGCGGTGTAGTGGTGGAGGCATTTTTGCCGGCAGTAAAGAAAACGGCAATAGCAATCATAGCGAAACCGACAATAATGGCTATCGGAATTGCTGGGTGACTGGGCGGTTTCATTGATGGTTCCATAGGTACTAATTACGGGTGTGTAACAGAAAAAGTATAGCACAGAGTCCACATGCTATACTCAAATATATGGAATTGTTTGATCCGATTATCCTTGCCCTCGTGCAGGGAATTACCGAATTTCTCCCTATCTCGTCTACTGGACATCTTATTTTGATTAGAGAATGGCTCTCGCTTGATACCTCCAATACTTTAGCGTATATCTTGGTCTTGCATGTTGCCACTATTGCCGCTGTAGTGACATATTTTTGGTCAGACATCTTAGTCCTGATACAAGTTCTATTACGTAAACTCAGTCGTCTACCGGTAAACGAGCGCGACCTCACTCTGGCCTACGCTTTGCTCCTGGGTACCATACCGGCAGCGCTTATTGGTTTCCTGATAGAACCCTACGTAAGCGCGTACCCACAATCTCCGGCACTGGTCGCGGGGATGGTTTTTACTGCTTCGGTCTTTTTCATGTATGTCGAGTGGCGCTATCTTTTGCGCCCAACACACGAGAGTGTTTCAGTTCGTAATGGGTTTTGGGTGGGTTGTTTTCAAGTTTTGGCACTGGTGCCGGGCTTTTCGCGAACGGGTGCGACTATTGCCGGTGGAATGCTGTTGGGATTGTCACGTTATGAGGCGACGCGCTTCTCATTTTTATTAGCGATACCAATTACACTTGTGTCTGGTGGTATTAACTTGATTTCTTTATTAAAAAACAACGGCATCGTTGACTGGAATCCTATCATTGTGGGAGGGGTGGTGGCTTATGTGGCAGCACTTATTGTGATTCACCTTTTCTTGTCGTTCATCCGTCGTTACACACTGTGGCCGTTTATTTGGTACGGGGTTATCCTTTCTGGATTAATTGGGTACATCACCTTTGTTTCCTAAAAAAGCGAATGCGTCATAGCAGCTTCGCTATCGATAACTTCCCAGTGCGCGATATCGAGTACGATTTCTTTATTACGGTGTCCGTCTTTAAATTTGACATGACCATGTTTGCGGGCGTATTCAAATACTTGCTTAGTGACTTTTACGTCTTGTTCGCAGTATTTCATGATTTCCTTTATCTTGCCTTCGCGCCACCAGCGGACGGCCTGCAGGCCGTCCGCTGACTTCTTCGCTCCCACCGTTGCCTGCGCCACACTATCAAGCCGCAGCCGACGTCCCAGTGAAGCTTTGATATCTTCAAGGATATCGATACTTTTAATCGTTGTGAGATCGCCTGGATAATATTTGTTTAAAAGTGGGATGTCGAAATGATTGCTATTGTATCCGACCAACGCATCCGCACGTTCAATGATAGGCCAGAGCTTTTCAATTTCATCAATGGTGACAGTGGTGTAGGTGTCGGTCTCGGAGTCGTAGACAGAGCCAACCGATATATCAAGCGCCGTCGGGTCACTTGAGCCAACTTCCTGGAAAATGTTCTGAGTCTCAAGGTCGAAGACGACGTAACGCATAGTGGGGAGATTGTAGCATATGAATATAAAAGCTGCCTCGACGGAATCGAGGCAGCATGTATTCAAGCCCGAATGGCCTCGATATCTTGGTTAATTTTCACCAGCTCTGACCATAATCGGTTACGCCTTTCTATAAGCGGCTTGAGGTACTCCTCTTGAACCCCATGCTTTTTGATGATAGCGACATAGCGTTCGAGGTATAGTTCATTACGGCGCTCGTTTTCGGCAACCATTTCCGGTGTCGGAGGTCCACCAAGCATGTCGTTTCGAGTCAACTCTGGATCTGAAGCAAGGCTTGAGATTGCAAATCGAGCCTTATCCGATGGTGAAAATTCCAACTCGAAGTGTATCAAGACTGTTTCTGATTTACCCTCGTTGCCAGGTACTTCACTGCGGGGGTTCATAAAGACGACATCAGGTCTCATCGGTATCTTTTTATCAGACATATCACCTCCTACTTTCTGTATGTAATAAACACCTTTTGGAGTTATTCGTCAAGTTAGAAAAGCGCGACCGTATGGTCGCACTTTTTACTAGAGATCCAATATTAATTGAGAAAGTGGGCCGGTGGTGGATTCGCCGGTTTTTAGGTTTTTTAGGATGAAGTTTCCAGAGGAGACTTCATCCTCGCCGACTACGATTATATAGGCGCTTCCATCATCAGCTGCGTCACTGATTTTTTTGCCGACTTTTTTGGTGCCGATGTCGGTCGAAACTGAGATTCCACCATCACGGATTTGTTTGGCGATTTTTTGGGCGGCTAGATTGTGCTCGGTATCGGTTGGGATTACAACCACGCTTGCGCCGGTGGCAGTGATGTTTGCGGGGAGTAACTTATGTGTCTCGAGAAAATCTCGCATAGTGACGTCGCCAAAACCAAAACCAATTCCAGGAATTGCCTCACCGCCAAACATACTCGTGAGGTTGTCATAGCGTCCGCCACCTAGGAGTGAACGATTGTTTTCTCCCGAGACGTCTTTGAATTCAAAAATGGTACCGGTGTAGTAATCAAAACCACGAGCTAGACTTTTGTTAAAGACGACATTGATAATGCCAAGTTCAGCCAGACCAATCACTACGTCGGTTTGTTCATCGCTATGGTCTAGCATCATGATGATTTTTTCTACCATTATTCCTTCACCTACAATTGCCTTCAGTTCGGTGCGATATGTCTGAGCGTCGATTTTGTCGCGTCGGTCATTGAGCCTTGTAATGGCAGGAATCATTTCATCCTCTATCCCAAGCGCTCGGTACAAACGTGTCATCATCGCGCGGTCATTAATTTGGATCTCAAACATTTCGGGCTTGGCGCCAAAATCAATGAGACACTGGTAGGCGAGGGCGATCACTTCGACGTCAGCCGTGTAGTCGGTGGTGCCAAAAATATCGCAGTTGAGCTGCCAGTGTTCGCGGAGGCGACCCTTCTGCATACGTTCATAACGGAAGAGATTCGGGATAGAGTACCAGCGCAAAGGAAAAGAAAGTTCGCGGTGCTTACTGGCAACCATACGCGCCACTGTCGGAGTCATCTCAGGACGCAGGGTGACTTCGCGGTCACCGCGGTCGTTGAAAGTATAGGTTTGGTCATTCACCATTTCTTCGTTCGCCGCTCCCTTGGCTTTATACAAATCTGACGGTTCTAAGAGAGAGGCATCATAACGCTCATAGCCAAAACTTTCGGCAGTTCTGGCCCAGGTATCGAAAATATACTGTTGAATTGCCGCGTCTTTAGGATAAAAGTCGCGCACGCCCTTATAGGAGTCGGTTGAGATGAGTTTGTTGGTCATAAGTAGATTGTATGTGAATTAAGCTTATTTTTCAAGATTAAACTCGCGAAAATGGATGAATTTCGAGGCAAGAAGGAATGAGAGGTTGAGTCGTACATTGGTACGATGAAATCTCGAGTGACGCATGTAACGAAGAAAGTCGCCATTTTCGCGGGTTTAATTATTCGCCGGCTGAATCGAAGCTGGAAAGATTTGGTTTATTGTTGAGGTCAGTTAGGCGAGCATCCATGGCTTTTTGGATTATGTTTTGGAGTTCGTCGGGATTAGGCATGTGGGGAGAAGAGAAATTAGCTTCCATATGTCCTGCGGTTTGTGCACTAATGGTACCGTAGTTGAAGAATGTGGGAATCAAACCTTTAATCTTGAACTCGATGTCTTGTAGTCGTTCTAGGCGGAAGATGGCCACGTTGCGGTTAAAGAAGTAAATTTGCTCAACTGCAATAATTCGCCTATCGGTTATCACCCATAAATCTAGATAGTAGTGGGTCCAAACTACAAAAGCACTTAAGGTAGAAAGCAGTAGCCAAGTTGCAACACCAAAAGTAATGATGGGAGCGTGACCGCTTAGATTGATTTCAGGACCGCCGACAAATTTTGGAAGTTCGACAAAAAATCCGAGCATAATGAGGGGTAGAACCGCAGTCATAAAGGCACCGATAAGTTGGGTGGTGATGATGAACCAATGCTTGCGAGCAATCTTAAGAATTTCTTCACCAGGCTCAAGGCTAAGTTTATTGATTAACATATTTAAATAATGAGTGCGCTACTGGCGATGATAATCATGAGCGGAATAGTGATGGCAAAGTAAACGATATAAGTTACCGTCGCTACTGCGACATCGCTGGTGTAAGTGTTCCAGTGGTAATACAAGACGCCGGTAAAGATGGCGTAAAATACCAAGATGATATAAAAAACAAAAGTCACCAGGTCACCGTTTGGGAGCATGGGTAGAATTGAAATGTCCGGCAATGAGACATTTGGTGCGGTTTCCATGATTATTATTGTAACACCAAGAGTGAGTACCGCTCGACGCCATATTGATCTTTGTGGGTAGTGCAGATGAACTTGTGTTCGCGGGCGAGGTTACGAATAGCTTCAGATTGTTCTGGTTCATGTTCGAGCCAAAGTTGACCATAGCGTTCGAGGTGCTTAGGTGCTTCCTCAATGATATGTGTGATTACATCCAGGCCACCTTCGCCACCGAAGAGAGCAATGTAAGGTTCGTTTTTAACAACTGATTCATCAGCGCGGTTTAATGACGCATCAATGTACGGAGGGTTACATACAATGTATTGGTAGGTTCCGGAAAAAGCTTCAAACAAGTTGCTGTGGTAGAGGTGAGTCCGAGTTTGGTCGATGCCGTTTTCTACAAGATTTTTAGTGATGGTGGGGAGGTGGCGTTCGTCGATTTCTGAGAAGTCGACGATAGCGTCTGGTACGGCCTTGGCGATAGCCACACCAATACAACCTGAGCCAGCACAGAGGTCAAGAATGCGAAGCTGTGCGCTGCCTGAAGCTTGTTCTGGATGCTGGACGGGATAGGTAGTCTTTATGTCTGAAATGACCTTCTCAGTCCAGAATTCGGTCTCTGGGCGGGGGATGAGTGGCTTGGAATCAAGGTAGATAGTAGCGTCTAGAAAGGGTACATGGCCGATGAGATAACCCAAAGGCTCCCCAAGCGCCATTCGCTTACAGTCAG
Organism: Minisyncoccota bacterium; assembly: GCA_043742005.1. GTDB lineage: Bacteria > Patescibacteriota > Minisyncoccia > Phycocordibacterales > UBA918 > OLB19. The sequence goes on from JAYTZG010000035.1 coordinate 11,252, forward strand.
CGAAAAAAGCGTCGCTTTGCTCGCCCTTATACTTCTCTTCCAAAAGCCATTCAATATCTTGACTCATATCTTTATATGAAGTACTGTACGCTTAGAATTGTAACTCGTCAACACATAACGGAAGGGAATTGCGGTGACTATAAACAGGAAAGTCGATCTGTTGAAGCCGATTGAAAATTTCGCAGACGAACGTGGAAAGCATTTGTTTGAGTGGGCTGAGCGGACGTGGCGAGGATTTCTGAGCCAAATCCTCCAGCTCATGGAGGGTGATGATATTTCTGATCAGGATTTCACCATGATTTGTGATCGGCTTGCGCGAGTGCATTCGGCACAGCATCCAAACAAGCATGCCGAAATGCTAAAAGATTGGGCGGCTCTGGTGGAGCTTCCGCTTGCGGACATCAAGGGTTGGGAAGTTGGCGAAAGCCTGCCCGCGGTTGCTGAACGTGAAGCAATTGTCCGGCAGATACTTGAACGGCTGGTCAAGTATATTCGCGCTGTGGATGCTGAAACCTTCTTGACTACTATGGTTCATTTGACCAATCTTCAAGATTTGCGTAAGTCTGAGACATTTACTATAGTGTCCCCAAATACGCACAGACGGAGCATTCATCGTCTAGGTCTCCCCCAGAGAATATCTGCTATTCTTTTGGATAGTGGTATCAAGACACTCGGCGACCTTGAGGATTTTGTTAAGCCCCCATTGCCTGGCGGACTCATTATCGGTCCATCTCGTCGCGCTCCCGCAAAACCTCTGTTTAGTCCAGAAGCCAAACTACTTCAATTGTACGGCATTAACCCCGAGTCCGCTTCAACTGTGATGGAAGTCGTCGGTGAGTGGAGCGGCAAAATGTCACCTGCGCCACTGTACATATAACAAAACCCAACAAGGACGGCGATTTCGTCCTTGTTGGGTTTTTCTTGATTCATTTCCCTAGATGATGTACGGTAGATTAAGAATTGTAACTTGTTAATGAGGGAGATTTATCATGGAGCGTTCTTCTACCAACGAAGTCTCCTTTGAGGAAAGGTTGGCTGGTATCACGGTGGGCGTGTTGATTCTCATGTCCAACGACTTGAAAAAGTTTGTTAGTGAGAACGTTATTTCTGAGGAAGACTTCAGGACTACGCTTGATTGGTTTCAGGATTGGAACTTCGATATTCCTTTTATTCTCGCTAAGTACAATTACTTTGACCTAGGCATAAATTATGCCGAAGCAGAAGAGATTGTACTGTCTATCCAAGAAGAGATGAAGTCATCGATCTGAAAAAAATGATTTTTGTAATACAGATGCTCATTGAAGAATTGGAGTATCGTATTCAAGAGAGTCAAAGTAATCTTCAAGGGACTTTTGAATGCTGCATAAATATAGTCAAGGGACAGGTGGAAGCTCGCTAAATCCCCGTTAACATTTGAAGCATAACCCAGCAAAAATATTATTTTGCTGGGTTATTCTTATTTCTGCTATACTACCCACTATGTCTACTCCAATGTTAGAGATTAAAAATTTACGGAAGGTTTATGGTTCGGGTAAGACCGAAAAAGTTGCCGTAGAGGGGATTAACCTCACAGTTGAACGAGGAGCTTTCTTTGGCCTTCTTGGCGCTAATGGCGCTGGAAAAAGTACCACTATTCATTGTATTACTGGTATCGCCCAGCCGACATCAGGCCAGATTTTAGTTGATGGTGTTGATGTGGTTAAGGACTATAAAAACGCTCGCACCAAGGTTGGGCTTTCGCCGCAGGAGTTTAATGTTGATATTTTTGCTACTCCAGAGCAACTGATGGATTTTATGGGTGGGTATTACGCCATCCCACATGATGAAAGGTGGAAGCGAATCAATGACTTGATAAAGCGATTTGATTTAGAAGAACACCGACACGTGAAGTTTCAAAAATTATCAGGTGGTCTCAAACGTCGCGCGATGCTCGGCCGCGCGCTAGTACATACTCCCGACCTACTTATTCTCGACGAACCAACCGCTGGAGTGGATGTCGAACAACGACGCGACCTCTGGGCATATCTCAAAGAAATGAATGAAAGAGGCAAGACTATCATTCTCACTTCGCATTATCTGGAAGAAATTCAATACCTTTGTAATGAGATTGCTATCATCAATCACGGTCGAATTGTGGCACAAGGCAGTAAAGAAGAATTTATGAAGGATGGAAAGAGTGTAGAGGAGCGTTATTTGGAAATTACTCGCGCAGATAATGAGGAGCAAAAATAATATGCATACAAACTGGGTAGGTCTCTATACAATGTTCCGGCGCGAAGTGCAGCGGACAATGCGCGTGGTGGTGCAGACACTTCTGGCACCGGTGATATCGGCAGCGTTGTACCTATTTATTTTCGGTACTGTTATCGGTACTAAAATCGAAGATTTTGCGGGAGTACCGTACATATCTTTCGTGTTCCCGGGTATCTTGATGCTTTCGATTGTGAATGCATCTTTTGCGAGTGCGTCTTCAAACCTCTACTTTATGCGTTTTACTCGCGGGATTGAAGAAATGCTTATCGCCCCGTTCTCGTACTTTGAGATGCTGGTGGGTTTTGTTGGAAGTGCGATTGTGCGGTCACTGATGGTGGCGTTTCTTATTCTAGCGGTTGGGATGTTGTTTGGCGCTGTGTCACTTGTGAATCCACTAGCCTTCGTCTTTTACATCTCAGCGATATCGGCTATCTTTGCGATGCTAGGAATTATCGTTGCTCTTTGGGCAGAGGGTTTTGAACAACTCACGGTAATCAACACCTTCGTTATCACACCTCTCACATACCTCGGTGGAGTATTTTACTCAATTACATTTTTGCCACCGCTCGCTGCTACCATCACAGAATTCAATCCATTCTTCTATTTTGCTAGCGGTGTACGAGGTTCAATGATTGGCTACACAGAAGCCAATACGTTCGTGGGACTTATTATTATTTTTGCTCTAGTGATTGGACTTGGCGCATTACTAACACATTTATTTAAAATTGGGTGGAAAATTCGCTCGTAAGTTTATCTACATTTTTTGAAAAATGCGGCGCCGCAAGCGCCGCATTTTGTTATACTTATCGCAGTATGAAAAAAAATACCAAGCTCTATGAAATTGCGGCAGCATTGCTCGCACCAGGTAAGGGAATTTTAGCAGCGGATGAAAGTGATAGTACCGCGGGCAAACGCCTAGATATGGTGCATCTTGAGAACACAGCCGAAAACCGTCGGGAGTGGCGTGAAATTATGCTCGGTGCTGAAGGCTTGGAAGAATACATCTCCGGAGTGATCCTTTATGACTCAACTATTCGCGATGAGACAAGCGAAGATGTTCCGTTTGCTGACCTGCTCACTGCACGCGGTATTGTACCAGGTATTAAAGTTGACCTCGGTGTCAAAGATTTGCAGGGTTTTAAAGGTGAAGTAGTCACCCAAGGGCTCGATGACCTCGACAAGCGCTTTGCGGAATACTATGAGCTGGGCGCACGCTTCGCTAAGTGGCGGATGGTCATAACTATTGACGAAGATGAGCTACCGACGGACGCAGCACTCAAGGTAAATGCCGTGATGCTTACTCGCTACGCTCAACTAGCGCAAGCTGCCGGCATCGTGCCAATAGTGGAGCCGGAAGTTATTTTCGAAGGTGACCACTCGCTAGCGAAAGCTGAAATGGTAACCACTCGCACACTACAAATTCTTTTCCAGACCCTCATGGAATACCGTGTTGATTTGTCCGGACTCATCCTTAAGTCATCAATGGTGTTGGCTGGTAGTAAGAACTCGGAGGTATCAACTCCTGAACAAGTAGCCCAAGCCACACTCCGCACTTTCCATATGTCGGTACCGCACGAGGTAGCCGGCATCGTTTTCCTCTCTGGCGGACAAACCCCAAAGCGCTCAACGCAAAATCTCAACGCCATTTCTAAAATGGGTCAACAACCATGGCCAATCACATATTCATTCTCACGCGCCATCGAAGAGCCAATGCTTATGGCCTGGGGCGGTAAGCCGGAAAATGCCGAAGTGTCACAGAAGACTCTCTTGGAGAACTGTAAGGAGAATAGTCTCGCCGCTCAAGGTAAGTTATAGTCGCTGCCCAAAACACATTTTCTACTTCGTTGTCCTCACCAAAATAGTGCTCAATGTATACCAGATACACCTCACAATATTATGGCTTGACGTCCACGCCCCTTCGACGAAGTCGTTGGAAGTACTCTTGGGGTGTATAAAAAGCGTTTAGAACAGCTCAGATCGTGATTAATTAAATAATAAAAATGCCCCTATGGGGCATTTTTATTATTTCTTTTGCTTGTACACGCAGTGAGTTTGGGAAATTGGGTTGAATTTCTTGGCTTCGTACTTTTGGCTTGGGTTCTTCTTGTTCTTGTTGTTGAAGCGGGTGTAGTAGGTATGGCCTTTTCCAACGCCATTCTTGTCGCCCACTGACACCATCTTGATAAGTAATTCCTGTGACATAGTGCGGCGATTGTACCAGATGCGACCATTTAGGTCAATCCTAAAATAGACGGCTCCAGGTAAGTGTTTCGCTATTATAATTGCCGATTTTGGTGCGGTGGATGTGGAAGGCGAGGCCAGTAGTACCGAGTTTTTCAGCGATGATAGTGGCTAGAGTGCGCATATATGCACCCGAGGAGGCGGTGCAGCGGAAATGAGTGATGGTGTACTCGGTGGGCAGAGAGTAATCAGTGGCCACGTCTTGCCAGTCAGCTCGGACGTCTTTGCGACGGAAGTCGGCGCCAAGGGCTTTGCGTGGGTCGGTGACTTCGGGGATGGTGTTTATTTTTTGAAGTGCCGTAGCTGCGACTTCTTGACGAGGTTTGGTTTCAATATTGGTGAGCTCGAGCTCGTAGATGATCGATGTTCGTGTCGGTATCTCGATTTCATCGAGGCGACCTTCAAGTGTCCACATATGCAGTGGCTTACCTTGCACAGTCTTGGCCGAGAAAAGTGGGTAGGGAAAAGTTATATCACCAATAAGTCCGTTTGCGATTTCGGTCAAATCTTCAGCGCTAATAGTAATGTTAACAGTACTATTAGCGGTAGGTGTTGTCTGCAGTCGCCCAAGGACATCTTGGGTGTCGGAAGAAATACCGAAGAGGACAGAGAACTCGTACTCCTTATCAAGTCCGTGGTAATCGGCTTGGTGTTTGCATTCTTCGCCGATGAGCACCAGAAGCTTGCCAGAAGCCATGGGGTCGAGCCGGCCGGCGTAGGAAAGGGGTATACCTACCAAGTCAGGGCGAGTAACTCGAAAGGCCTCTGCGCAAGACAGGGGAGTTTCACCGACGGCTTTTTCTAAGACGACATACTTCTCCATAGTCCGTGCATACTACGGCCAAGTGGGTAAAAAGAAAAGAGCGGCCCGGCGGGCCGCTCTTTTCTTTAAATCGGAGAACCGCCTAAAAACTTATTTACTATCATCAAAAGAATAAATCCCCCAATCACCAAAACGATAAATTTCATATAAATAAATTGTACTACACCGAAAACAAAAAAGCCCTGCACGAGACGAAGCTTTTTCGTTTCGGCGGAGCCGGTCAGTCTGGCTTGAATAAGCCAGCCTGGTAAAGGACATATATCCCTGCCCACATCATAACTATTATAGCGATGTAGAGGATCGCATCCTTTCTTCTCATGATCTCGCTCCTTGCTTATAGTCTTTTGTTGCCGTGGGGCGATATGATTCACGTGAGATGAATCTTGAAATCGGAGGCTTGCTTGAAGGCCGTAAGCAGAGGTCGACCTTTTTCTTCTGCATCTCGCCAGTTTTCCGCGAAAAAAGCTTCCGCAGCAAACTTTAGAGTCATTGTGACCCGAAATCCAAAGACGTCGCCTTTTGGAATTCGGTAGATATCTTGGAAGAAGAGGAAACCAGCACAGTTCATATCCGTCGCTGTAATTTTCTTCCAACGTCCTTAGTCTTGAAAGAAATTGCCTTAATCCAGATGGCTCCTTCCTGAACCGGACTGGGTATGTTTAGGTCATCACATAGAGCTTGGACGTTTTTCCGATACTGCTCGGACAATAGGGAACACTCCTGTTCTAGATTTGGGATTGATGAAACAATACTATTAAAATGTGATTAGTCAAGAAAAGTTAGAGGTTTGCCAGAGCTGGTTGGTGGTTGGGTCGAAGCGAGCGATGGCCAAGTTTTCCTTGGTGGCGAGAGTGGGGAGTTGTTCTTCTGGTAAAAGCATTGATACCGTGGCGAAAGCGTCGGCATCAACTGCAGTCTGAGCTTTCACGAAGGTGGCTATTTCGGGGACGTCGGCGGTGGCGATTATGTGATGGTAGGTTTTGTCACCGGATTTCCAGCGGCGTTTGAAGGGGCTCGAAGCCGCAAAGCCTTGGTTGAGTAGCGTTGTCTCGATAAGATATTGTCCGACGCTGGTTGGATGTTCCAAGTAAATTGTCACAGCTTCGCCCTCGGCGTCGCTCGTCGCGTACATATCACCACCACCATTTACTAAAAAGTGTTCGATACCATGTTCTTTTAATTCGTCCGCAAGTTTATCGACGAGCCAGCCTTTCCCGTAACCACCGAGGTCGATGTTGCCAGAGGTCAAGGTGATTTTTGCTTCGGTGATAGTCAGGTCAGTCAGCGGGTTGGCCACAGAGAGAGTATCGGCATCTTCGATGGCAGTGAAGGTATAGCTTGCGTTATAGCCGTGGGCCTCTAGGATGTGCCCAGAGAGTATATTGAATGTACCGTGGCTGCGCAGGTAGAGCTGTTTTCCGTATAGTAAAAGCGCGCGGCATTCGTCGCTCGGATATTCTAACTGCCGATCTTCATTCAGGATGCCAACATAGGAATCAGCTCGAAAACGAGAATAGTGTTGGTTGAAGGTAAACGAAAGGAACTCGAGGCGACCTTTTGTCGCTTCGAGTTCCGTCTCTGATATTTCATCAAAAATCTCAATCCAAAAGTGAGTCCCGATGGCCTCAAATGTGAATTGTTTAGACATTAAGATTTGGCGTCAGTTTTGATGGCTGTCAGCGCTTTATTAAAAGCTCCGGTCGTGAGTGACGCACCACCAACCCGAGAGAGTTTGAGTGAGTCGATACTCTTTCCGATGACTTCAGTGCGGTATGCAGTTTCAAACTTCTGCGCGTTAGGGTCTTTTTCGGCACCTTGGCTATATATAACTTGCGCTTCAGTTACTGTGTCGTTTTCGAGTGTTAACGACACCTCGAGCTTGTACTCAGCTTTGACTGGTGTTAGGTAAGTGACGGTAGCTGTATGAACGCCATTCCTATAAGTATTTGTTTGGGTTGCAACCTCAGTTATCGGAGTATTCGTTACTGTGACAGTAGTTTCTGGTGTGGTAGGTTGTTTGCTTGATTGAAAGAAGGTGAATCCAATTCCAACAACAGCAATGGCTAAGACAGCGATAATATAAGGCATAGAATTAAGGTAAATTAATGTAGTTTATTGTATACACTTTGACTCACTTTTCAAAGTAGTCTATGAGGTTGCTTGGCTGCGGATGTTATCAAGAGCGCTGTTAAATGCTCTGGTGGTGAGAGAGGCACCTCCAACCCGTGAAAGACTGGCTGAGCCAAGATCTTGTCCTATGATGACACTCTGGTATGAGTTACTAAAACGCTTTGAGTAACCATCGCGGGTTCCTTTAGAGTCAAAGCTAACGGTTGAGTCAGTGATTTTGTCATTTGCTATAGTCAGGTTGACGCTTATTTGGTACGTGCCGCCTGGCGTTCGGTAGCTGGATTGAGTGCTATAGGTGACGTTTCTATAATCGATAGCAATAGCAGGAGCTGGTGTAGGTGTGGTGGGAGTTGGGGTTGGTGTAGACGGTATCGGGTTGTTTGTTGTTGGCGTAGTAGGCTGACTCGGTGTTTTTGATTCGGCGGGCATTTCGCCAGCTGGTGAGACATCTTCAATAATGTCAGTAATAATCGCCGGTGTGTTGGTTGCAATAATAGACTGAACTGTTTCCTCCATTTTTTCTAAAGACGAAGATTCAGACGCACCTTGGGCGACTTCGGGTTGAGATTGAAAGAGTGTAAATCCTACACTCAGAACAACAAGAGCAAGAACCGTTATAAAATAAGGCATGGTAAAATAATGAAATTACTACTGTATATATGCGTAGTATCAGACAAAAGCTACTACCAAATACTACGCCACATGGTTAAAATAATTTCAAAGCCCTTCACCCTTACTCAACGATTCGTCGATAACATCGGGATGTATCGCCTAGTATCTGGTTCACTCAGCATACTAGCGGCCATTTCAATATTCTTTGGATTTATAGGGTGGTTGCCATATAGTGGGCTCAGTCAGATATTTTCTTTAGCGCTAGCGATCCTCGTTGCGCTTATTTTTAATATTGCTTTGGCGTGGCTGCTTAAAGTGCCAGTCAGCCATGAGTCAGCCATCATCACTGCACTCATACTCTTTTTCCTGGCACTACCGGAAGAAAATATTTTTGCGACTTGGCCACTGGTGGCTGCGGTCGCTATTGGTATCTCTTCAAAATATCTTTTTACCTACAAAAAGCAACACTTCATGAACCCAGCAGCGTTTGGGGCGGCGGTGCTGAGTATGACAGGTCTATATACATTTAGTTGGTGGGCCGCCAACCCAACATTGTTTATTCCACTTTTGATACTCGGCATATTAATCGTGATGAAAATTCGCAAATGGGTGCCGGTGCTGGCGTTTGTGGGAGTGAGTCTAGTTATTTATCTAGCGGAAGCAATGAGCTATGGCGATGTCTTTACGAGTTCACTCAGAACATTTTTTATGTCATGGCCGACACTCTTTTTAGCATTTTTTATGTTGACCGAGCCATTTACTATGCCAGCCAAAAAAGACGCGCAGTTTTTGTACGGTGGGGTAGTAGGATTTCTCTCAAATACTTCTATGTTCTCTGGCTTCATCCATATCACCCCGGAATTCGCCCTCGTAATCACCAACGTCGTTATGCTCCCTTGGCGCTTGCGGCAAAAACTTTTCCTCAGCTTGGAGGCAAAATATAAAGTGGCTAAAGACACTTATGAGTTTGTTTTTAAGAAACCACATGGATTTGTGTTCGAAGCTGGGCAGTATCTCGAGTGGATGTTGCCTCATATGCCATCTGACAGTAAGGGTGTCAGGCGATACTTCACCATTGCTTCCTCACCGACCGAAGCACAAGTGCGAGTGGCGATGAAAATACCCGAGGCTGGTAGTAGTTATAAAGTGGCGCTTAATGGGTTAGACGTCGAGCAGTCGGTCATTGCTAGTCAGCTAGCTGGGGATTTCGTATTGCCAAAAACCACCGATATGAAACTTGGATTTATCGCCGGCGGTATCGGTGTGACACCGTTTCGTAGTCATATCAAATACATGATGGATAGCGACAAGAAGCACGATTCCGTGTTGTATTACTGCGTTAACACAAAAGACGAATTGGCGTACGAATCTTTGTGGAACGAAGCTGTAGATAAGCTCGCTTTTACGTATGTGACCGTAGTAGCCAAAGAAGAGGTGGAGTTACCATGTGAGAAGGGATATGTTAACGCAGAAATGATCAAGCGACGAACACCCGACTATTTAGAGCGCACCTGGTACATCTCTGGTCCTCCAGGTATGGTAAATGTCTATAAGACACTGTTGCGCTCGAGCGGAGTACCAAGAAATCATATTAAGACAGACTTCTTCCCCGGAGCGGTGTAATGAAAAAGCCGGCGCGAAGCGC
>JAYTZG010000036.1:0-4087 GCA_043742005.1 Minisyncoccota bacterium
GTTTCCATTTTTGGTTGTCCTAGTACTTACGTTCGCTGGTGCGGGGACGTTTTGGTATAAAAGCACCGCAGCTATTTGTCCGGCCCCACTTACCTATCGGGTAGGGGAGATTGATTCTCACTTTAACTTAGATACAGAGGCTGCAAAAAAACATCTGGCCAAAGCCGAAGCAGTGTGGGAAGAGTCGGCTGGGCGGGAGCTATTTATCTATGATGAAAAGGCCACGTTCGTCGTTGATTTTATTTTTGATGAACGACAAGCGGAAGCGGATATTGAAGTTACTGAGCAAAATGCGCTTGATGCGAAAAAAATAGAAAATGACAGTTTAGTCGACACCATCGAGAACCTGCAGAAAGAATATGACGCCTTAGGAGACTCATATAAAAAACGTGTTAGCACATATGAAGCGAAACTAAACGCTCATAACGACAAGGTAAACTCATACAACGACCAAGGTGGGGCTCCGACGGAAGTTTTTGCTGAGCTGGAACGTGAGCGCAGTAACCTTAATGCCGAGTCTGCAGAACTTTCAAAAAAAGCTGACGAACTCACTGGACTGGCTAATAAAATAAATGAACTCAGTGAGCGAGGTAATGAGTTGGTGGGGCAATATAACGAAGAGGTGGTTGAGTACAACAAAAAATTTGGCTACGCTCGAGAGTTTACCCAGGGTGATTATCAAGGTGAACGTATCAATGTTTATAAATTTTCTGATGACGCTGAACTCTTAGCGGTCTTAACACATGAATTTGGCCACGCGCTCGGCCTAGAACATGTTGAAGGTGAGTCATCAGTGATGTATTATTTACTTAAGAACACGACTGATGCACCGACTCTTTCAAAAGAAGACAAGGACGCGTTTGTAGCCCAGTGTGGTTCTGGAGAAGAATGGCCGCATCGTATAAGAGCAATCATCCGCACATTGTTACCAAACAGTTAATTTAAATAATTTATATGCACATGTTCTTTAACGGCACATTTAATCGCCTTCTAGGTTCAATTTTGCTGGCCATGATTATTGCGGCTCTGGCTGCATATGCGGTACTGACTATGAAGACAGCTGAGATTACTCGAGAAATGCCTGTCTCCATCTCTGTCACCGGGGAAGGAAAAGTTAAAGTGAAGGCAGACATCGCACAGTTCTCATTTACAGTAGCAGGTAAGGGCGCTACGGCAGAAGAAGCCCAGTCGACATCAAGTGCAAAAATGACAGCACTCACGGCATACCTAGCAGAACAAGGTATAGCTGAGGCAGATACTAAGACGGATAACTACAACCTTTACCCGCTCTTCACTTACGACTACGGTAGCGAAATGAGGTGCGAGGGTTGGGATTGCCCACCACCGAAAGAAGTTTCCGATGGGTTTGAAGTATCACAACAGGTGACGGTGAAAGTACGTGACATGGCCAAGGCCGGCCCACTCTTGGCGGGTGTTGGTGAGCGAGGAGCGACGGGTATTAGCGGCCTCAATTTTGTTGTCGACAACGAAGATGCGAGTAAGGATGAAGCGCGAAATAAAGCGATTGCTGACGCCAAGGTAGAAGCACAAAGCATTGCTGATCAATTTGGTATGAAGTTAGTACGAATGACGAGCTACTACGAAAACGAAGATTACGGCATGCCATATTACGGTGGCGGCGAAATGGACATGGCCAAGAGTGAGGCAGGAGGTCCGCCACTCCCAGCTGGTGAGCAGGAGGTGACCGCTATAGTGAACGTCTCGTACGAGGTTGAATAGGGTGATTTGGAGAATTGTTAAAGGGCCGCAGCTTCGCTGCGGCCCTTTTCTATATAGCTATTTGACAGCAAATTAAATAAGCGTATGATTACTAGTAATAAACCGCCCGGGAGGCGTTTTAATTTACCCGACTGAAATGACGGGCAAGACGCTAAAATATACATATGACACAATTAGTAAAATACATCCGCGCTACCCTTGCTGAACTTCGGCAAGTATCGTGGCCAACTCAACGTGAAGCTACTCTATATACAATACTTGTTATTGCTATATCGACCATCGTTGCTTTATACGTCGGTGCGTTTGACTACCTCTTTTCTGAAGGTATCAAGCTTCTCATTAATCGTTTCTAATCTATGGCTAAGCAACATGGAACAGGGGAGCGTAATTGGTACGCGATTCACACCTACTCTGGTTATGAGAACGCTGTAGCGCGTAACCTCAAGCAACGTATCGACTCGCTCAACATGAACGATAAGATTTTCGCTGTGGTAGTACCAACCGAAAAAAAGATTCGAGTGAAGGGAGGTAAGCGTGTCGTGGAAGAAGAGCGAATCTACCCCGGGTACGTACTCGTCGAGATGATTGTGGACGATGAGTCATGGTTTGTGGTGCGCAACACTCCGCGCGTGACTGGATTCGTTGGTAGCGGAACTCAGCCAGTACCCCTCACTGAAGACGAATACAACCAACTCATGAAGCGAATGTCGACTGATGACGTTAAGCACAAGGTAGATCTTACTCCAGGTGATTTCGTGACTATCGTAGACGGCCCATTCAAGGACCTTGAAGGCAAGGTAGGCGAAGTCGATGAAAAGAGCGGAAAGGTAAAGGTGCTAGTCTCTATGTTTGGACGTGAGACTCCGGTTGAATTGGACTTCCTCCAAATCAAAAAAGTGTAATTTCACATCATCTGCTTCGTTGTCTCGCCGATTTTCTCAGTCATCGTACAAGAAGTACGTCTCCTTCAAAAATCGCCTCACGCCTCGCATCTAACGCAAAATTACACTTTTTAGAAACCTGTATCAGAAAAGTCGCGGGCATAGCTCGCGGCTTTTCTGATTTGAGTAATAAATTGTTATAGTAATAGGATGTTCAGTGTGCCGCTTTTTGGAGTTGTATCTTCTCTACTTATTTTGGTTGGTGCGATTCCTTATATTAAGGATATTTTCAAAAAGCAGGTGCATCCGCACGTACTTAGTTGGTTGGGGTGGGGACTTATTACAGGCTTGGGCGCCGCTGCCATGTACGCCGATGGGAGTACATGGATGGCGGTTATTGTCTTTGCAAATACAGTCGCTTGCCTCTCCATCGTCTTCTTTTCAGTAATAAGAAGAGTCGGCGTCTGGGAAACTTCACATTTCGACTGGCTTTTCTTTTTCATGGGCATAATCGGTGTCGGGTTGTGGCAGACTCTCGATATGCCGGTTCTGGCTCTTATCTGCGCAATTATCGCTGACTTCGCTTTTGGGGTCCCGACAATTATTAAGACCTATAAAAACCCTGAAACGGAAACTCCATTTGTTTGGGTGGCAGCTACTTTGTCTGGTGTCTTCAGTTTGTTTGCGATTGAGGTAGTTGCTTTTCATGAAATTGCGTATCCAGTGTACTTGCTACTCTTTGACAGCACGGTACTACTTTTAGTGCTTAAAATTGTAAAGAAAAAGAAAGAGGGTGCCTAAACTTGCTAAAAAGCCTTTATTCTTGTACGATGTGCGGGCTTCAGAGAGGGGGGTGGGTATGGAACCACGTCTGTCTCACACAACAATAAATTTTAAACAAAATGGCAAAGAAATTAACAAAGCTTATTAAGGTACAAGCCAAGGGGGGTAAGGCTACACCAGCTCCACCACTTGGACCGGTGCTTGGACAGGCAGGTATCAACATCGGTGAATTCGTAAACCAATTTAACGAAAAGACTCGTGACCGTATGGGTGACGTTGTCCCAGTAGTAATCTCTGTCTACGATGACCGTACTTTTGATTTCGTTATCAAAGTGTCTCCAATGTCACGACTTATCTTGAAGAAGATTGGTAAGGACAAGGGGGCGTCAAAGAACGCAACCCAAACTATCGGCACTATCACCAAGGCGCAAGTCCGTGAAGTAGCGGAAGAAAAGATGCCTGATCTCAACGCCGCTTCAATCGAAGCCGCTATGAAGATTGTAGAAGGAACTTGTCGATCTATGGGGGTGAAAGTGACCGAATAAGCTTTCACCGACCTTTTGAGGTAGATTATGAGTGAATGCGAGTGAATCTATCCAAAAGGTGTACTGCTCCTGTTAAGGAGTTAAGGTAGCTGAATAAGCTAAATCTTGAGAAAAAGCGGTCGGAATCGAAGATTCCGA
>JAYTZG010000037.1:0-9502 GCA_043742005.1 Minisyncoccota bacterium
TTCTGGAACTAGGTCGTCACAGATATCAGCTTGACCCGAAGCGTCACCGATTTCGTCAGCGTCAGCCGGAGCTGTTCCAGAGGGAAGACCACCCGGAAGGTCGCCCTTACTGTCTACAATATATTGTCCGATGGCGTTTAGAATTGCGTTTACATTACTTGCTCGCTGAGCGTCGTTAGCCTTCTTGAATTGCTCAGCCGGGTTCACCGCTACGAGTACAATCGCAGCTAGAATAGCGATAATACCGATAACGATCAAAATTTCGATCAGGGTAAAGCCGCCTTGTGGAGCTTTCTTCCTAAGTTCTTCTATTTTTTTCATGATTATTTTCAATAGTCTTTTAAAGTAAAGAACGGTCTGTTTATGTGCCAATCGTATACCTGTATTTTTCGGTTGGCAAGGGCTTCAACACCCATGTAAGCGTCCCTGAGAGACACTTGCGTGGGTGTTGAATTAAGGACAGGAGTTCGCTGCGTTTGTGAGTTTTGGAACTTCCTTCCAAGAGGTAAAGCTACCGTTGGTATTATTGACTACTACACATAGATTGGAAATAGATTCGCCTTCTGTAGCCGTCACTTTAATCGTAGATGCACTACCGCTATTAGTTACTGAATTAATCGTACAGGTTCCGCCGGCAATACTTACATCACGCAAACTGACTGTATAGCTGGGTTCGTTGTACACCTTGATACGGGCCATCTGGACACAACCTTCGGCGAGTTTTTCACTGGCAGTTTTTTGTTCCAGGTGCATGATTAAGAAACGATTCGCGAGACCAAATTGAGCCAGACCAAGAGTAGTTGCGAGTAATACTGCTGAAACAATCAGGATTGAAATGAGGGCAATGAAGCCAGAAGATGTAGCGTCTCGTTTCATATTAAAAATGCAGGTAGTAACGAACCGGGCCGACGTGTTCTTCATTTACATCAAACGACACGTCGATATAGTGTGGCTGGGTTCCAGTTGTGCCTGTCTGTGCAACAAAAAAGTTTTCGACCTGAACTCGCTGGGCATTTAGAGGGATTGCAGGATTACTTCCGCCGCCAGTTTTCAACGTAAGGACACGGCAAATGAGGGGGGTAGCGCAGTACGAACTAGAAGTGTCATCTGCGAAGCGGAATTTTTCAGTGCCATTATAAGAAAGAACCAGATCTCCATTTGGAGTTGTAATGTTTCCGTTCCCGTCTGTCATTGTCGATGATACAGCGTAGTCAATCTTCGCTAGGATAAACGCTGTCTCGCCTTCAATTGCTACATTGCGACTAAGTCTTTCGGCACCGGTCATTAGAGGATAAATGCTCACAAAGATCCCCGTGAAAATAAGCGAAAACAGCCCGATATATATAATCGTTTCAATGAGGGTGAAGCCTGATTTTTTGCAATTATTCATCATGGTGCACTATAAAGAATTTGTAAGGTATCGTTAGCCTGGCTCACCACGTATACATACGGTGATTCGTAGTCGATACCAAAGACTTTATTACTCACGTTAAGTGGGCTTGTATCAATACGAGTGTAGCCAGTCGCAGGGTGGCTAATATCCCATACATAGAATTCATTAGGACTTGAGTTTGCGACAAATGCAAACTTTCCAGCTATACGCATATAGACAACGTCGGCATTAATTTCGGCACCTGAACCAATGGCGGACAGTCCGACTGTCGGGTTACTGCCACTTTCTCCAAATGTGACATTGTAGGTAAAGAGCTCTGGTCCTCCACTAGTCTTTTGTCTGCCTACATACAGTCGGTTTCCTACAAGTTGGATGTTTAACGCATCGTTGGTGGTCGGCAAATCAACTGAGGTGAGTATAGTTGGGGTATTTTTGGTCACGTTAAGCACCATGATTTCATTGGCTGAACGATCGGTAGCCAAGAAGGCCACCTTGTAGGTGTGGCCATTTACCGTATAGCTGGTGACCAGGAAGTCATTGATGCTACCGTTGATTTCAAGACCGTTTCCTACTTCAGTTGGATTCATTGGGGACGAGAGGTCAAAGGTGTGAAATTCAAATCCAGCTGTCTCACGAGTTGTTACGTAAGCTTTATTATCGTAGTAAAACGTTCGCCAACCATGTGGAAAGCTTCCTGTTGGCGGTGTCGCTCCAGCAAGTGTCTTCATTGGTGAACTGGTGTAACTGCCGGGCGTGGTCACGTTAATAATCTGAAACTGATTTGTTTTTTCATTCCGGACAACAAGAGCATAGCGACTGCTACCAATTTTTGCCACGTCGACATCGTTGAGGACTATACTTAAAGGATCAGCGTACTGCGTGAGAGTAAAGCTACCGCTACTTCCCAGAACATCATTTTTTGAATCGTAGATTTGTAGCTTACCTTTGTCGTCAGTTATGTAGGTGACTTTATTTAGGACATCTATTGCCACCGGTTTGCCTGGGTTAAAGTTGTGAGAACTGAAAATCCGCGGTTTCTTCCAAGTTTCAGAGTTGGGGAAAGGGTCACAATCTCCACCTAAGGCTGACGCAATATTGATATCGCCAAGGATGGTACCGAACGAGATGTCACGAGAGCGGCTGCCTAGGGTGGTCCAACTGGTACTGTTGGTGATTTCTTTAATACAGGGAGATATATCTGTGACAGTGGTATCGAGCGCAAGGTGAGTTGGGTCGTTCGGGTCGGCGGCACTATCGCCAATCACCGCGTTCCAGTTACTAATAAGGTCAGCCACTGCGTCACCAATTTTGTTGCCGGAGATAGCGAGGGCATTGTTGTCGAGACTGACATCGAGGACAGTCGCTTGGTTGCTATCAAGCGACACTTGGTGGTTCATGGTGGGGTCGGTATAGGCGACCATGATCGCGGCCGTGAGAAAGATAATCCCGACCGAAAACGCGATAAGTAGCTCAATGGTAGAGAAGCCATTTTGTGTGCGCGTACGAAGTTGTGTAGTATTTTTTTTCATACTTACCAATCAATTTGCCCGGTTGAACGGATGTTAACGGCTTGGCTCGTCACCCCATTACTAATACTCACTGTCCCTGAGCCGAAAGTGACGTCACTTGAGAGCTGCGCAAATACTATCGTGTCGCCACCAGTATTGGTGACGTTGATATTTTCATTAGTGTACGGAATGTACCGCGGATTTGCCGCTGCAGCGTTAGGATCGGCTCCATCAAACAGTATGTACCTGTGGCCTGAATTATCAAATTTTACGCCATGGGCAGTCTCGTCGATGTTGGCAATCGCCGCCGCCCGTGTGCTACGCAAGAGGAGGGCAACGAAGAGGTCACGCTCTTGAGTGACACTTGTCTTTGACAATGAACTGTAGCTCATGGCCACCCCAAAGGCCGCGATCACCCCGATGAGGCCCAGTACGATAGTGACTTCGATGAGGGTGAACCCGCCTTGGCGTGATTTTTTCATAATCCTAGCGGGCGTTACCGATACTTTTAGTTACCTCATAAATCGGCGCAATGACCGAGACGGCAATGGTGCCGACCATGATTCCCATGGTCATCAGTAAGATTGGTTCTATTGAGTTGGAGAGGTTGCGGGTACTTTCTTCCACTTCAGCTTCGTACAGATCTGATAGGTAACTTAGTGTATTGGAAAGACTGCCAGTAGTTTCGCCGATAAGAATCATATGTGGCAGCATGTCAGGGAAAATGCTTGGATACTTTGCCATTGTGGTAGAGATTTTTTCACCTTTCATGACGTGTGCTGCAAAGTCGAGATAGGCCTCGCGATAGAGGATGTTTTTCGTGACATCGGCAGTGATGAGTAGTGATTCGGAAAGTGCCACACCTGATTTAATGTTTAGGGCAAGGGTGCGACAGAAGTTAGCACAGTTGTATGAGCGCGAGATACCGCCGGCGATAGGGAGTTTAAGGAGAAACCAGTCAGCCGCCAAGCGTAGTGGGCGAAAAGCTCTGCGCGCTAGTTCGACAGCGATAATTACAAATATAATTCCCAGCAGTGTGACAAATCCGTACTGGCTCAAGAATTCACTCACAGACAAAAGCGCTCGCGTAGTCCATGGCAGCGACACATTCAGCGATATGAAAATTGGCATGATTTTCGGAAATATAAAAACTATCAACATACCAGTCACTCCGAGTGTCGCGATAGTGATAAAAACAGGATAGATGAGTGCTCCTTGTACTTTGCGTTGCAAGGCCTGCTTTTTGGAGAGTTCTTCGGCGAGGTACATCAGGTTTTCGGGCAGAACACCAGCTGTTTCACCGATACGAATGAGATTGACGGTGAACTCACCAAACAATTGCTTGTATCTTTCAAGACTTTTAGAAAGAGATTGTCCGGCGGCGACGTCGGCGACTACAGTGTCGAGGATACGGCGTTTGCGCTTTGATTTCGTCTGATTACGAATGATGGTTATACTCTCCAGAATACTGACACCAGCTTTTGAAAGAAAAGCGAGTCGTTTTGCAAACAACACCTGCTCCTTAATCGAAAAGCGAACAAAGTTCGCTGATGCAGGTTCAGATACTGAAGACACCACTTCATACATTGCTCTTTCTGGAAAAACCGCTGGAGTCTCATCAACAGCAACTTTCGTGGCAAAGATTAATTTAATTTCGGTAATCATAGATGAGGCATAGTGGCCGGGTTATTCATTAATGGTACGAAGTACTTCCGCCAACGTAGTCTTTCCTTCGGCGGCTTTCATAAGACCGTCCTCAAACATAGTTGTCATTCCTTCTTCCACAGCTAATTCTTTAATAGTATTTGATGGTGCGCGGTTAAGAATCGCCTCGCGCACAGCAGGTGTGACTACTAACACCTCGTAGATGCCAATACGACCAGCAAAGCCAGTGTTGTCACAGGCCTTGCACCCCTTGCCTCGATAGAAAGTATTCGGGATATTGAAGCCGTGCCGTTTTAGTCTATCGGGAAGTGCTCGAAGCAGATTTTTACTTTCAGCCTCGGTAAGTGTGTGTTCCTCTTTGCATTTGGCGCAAATCTTCCGCACTAGACGCTGACCGATAGCGACGTTGACTGTTGAGGCTACTAGGTAGGCATCTATTCCCATATCGAGCAGACGGGGAAGAGTCGTGGCTGAGTCATTGGTGTGCAGTGTCGACAAAAGGAGATGTCCAGTGAGAGCAGTGTTAACCGCAATGCTGGCTGTCTCAGCGTCGCGGATTTCTCCTACCATGATGATGTTGGGGTCTTGGCGTAGGATGGTACGCAAACCATTGGCGAAGTTGAGGTTTGAACGTGGGTTTATTTGGATTTGGGTAATACCTTTAATTGCATACTCAATAGGATCTTCAACAGTGATAATCGATACTTCCTTTTTGTTTAGCATTTTTATCAGAGTGTAGAGTGTTGTCGTCTTGCCCGAACCGGTTGGCCCAGTCGCCAGGATCATGCCGTAGGGTTGCGCTATCGCGTATTCTATTTTAGTGCGGTCGTCTTCACTGAATCCAAGCATCTCAAGATTGAATTGTGACGAGTGGTCAGCGAGTAGCCGCAAAACAGCATTTTCACCATAGTAAGTTGGGGTAATCGAAACTCGGATATCGACAAACGAACCGGCCTTGGTGGTCATGCGAAAGCGGCCGTCTTGAGCAGCTTGATGCTCATCGCTACGCAGATGAGAGAGGACTTTGATACGAGAAATCACCTCCGGAAGGATCGCTTTTGAAAAGCGACATTTGTCGTGCAGGACACCGTCGATGCGCAGACGTATTTCTACTTCGGTTTCGGTTGGATTGATATGAATATCTGAAGCGCGGAGAGTGTGTGCTTCTTCAATACAGGTCTCAACCAGCTCAATAATCGAGACAGGACCAGGTCGGGAGAGGACTTCGTGGAGATTACATGGAGAAATAGCCGCAGTTTGGTTAGACGCTTCTTCCACCACCTTCGATTTCCTGAAGTTCATCTTTTGATAATACTCGTATATTGTTGCGAGTCAATAAAAAGGCCCGCGGAGTATTCCACGGGCCTTGAATCACTTTTTGAGTTTCAATTTTACAGAAAGCGCTTTACCTTTTGCATAACTCGTGCCCGGAAGCAGTTTTTCGAACACTTGGTCGACAAGGGCGGCGTCTGTGGTATTTTCGAGCAACCCCAAAAGCTTTGTGTCAGCGTAGTCACGCTTCGCCCCTGAAGAGGTGTTCACAGCTTCTGCGAGTTTGATCAGGTCGCTACCGAGCTTGTCGATATCAGCCTTTTCTTCTGCCGTAGCTTCCGCAGCAACGGCCGCGGGTTCCGGTTTTGCAGGGCCTACCAGGTTGGCTTCTTCAGAGCATGCCGTCACGGCAAGTGCTGCACCAGCCACGGCGCAGGCTAGAACGATTTTACGCATTAGGAACTCCTTTTCCTTGTTCGTGCTTCCTTATCGATAATATCATCAGTCTATAAAAGGTCAAATAATTGGAGAAAGTGCAGCTTATAAACCAGTATCCCAATTGGATAATATGTTTCGCAAGTACATAAACTACTTCAACCGGTCTCTCGAGTCCCTTGTAAAGTGTGTCCCGCACACTTTACTGCCGGGCCCATTAATAAGAAGAGCCCAAGCAAAAGCTTGAGTTGATTTTTAAAAGTGCTTTGAAATGGAGGCGTTTCGAATCATAAGTGTAGAGTAAGATATGGTGGTCAAATCTGATTGAGTCTGAGGTATTAGTTAAATAAAATATTTTAATTTGCGCGCCAGATATAAATTTTTCAATAAGTGTTTTTTGCTGAATTAATCTTTTGAGTGTAATAAACCGTCGCCACATACGGCTTTTCATTAATCCTTACACTAAGGCGGTGTACTTTGTGTACAGTGAAGAAAAATCCATTAATCCTGGACAAGCTTAAATAATTTAAATAGCATGACTAATACTGATAAAAAAATGACCTCCCCAGTGATCGAAAATACAGAAGTTGAAGTTATTGAGGTGCAGGCAGAAATTGCTGAAGAGAAGGTGGAGAAAGCAAGAAAAATTGCCGTGGCCGTGCATATAGAGGCTGCAGAAGTGCACAAGGAAGCCACCGAAGTCCACGCAGAAGCAGCGATAGAGCATATGGAAGCGGCACAAGAGAACAAAGAATATTTAGCAAAAAAACAAATTCCAAATTAATTTACAGCGTCAGATCACTAATTTACGCACATCTGTAAGTGCTCACTATCCAGTCTCAATTGTTTGTCTTTGTAATAGCAAAACAAACCTCTGATTCGCACAAAGAAAAAAGTCGTGAAGTAATTCACGATTTCATGTATTGTGCGACGAACTAGAGGCGGATAGACAATGTTGTGTTATTTAAGTATATAAGGTTATGAGTACCAAACATGTCTATTTTCTGTTAAAATAGGGATGATATGAAGTTTGCTGCACTACAATCAGATCGAGCAAAGAGTGTACTCAGCGGATCACTTTTGCTATCTGTGGTGATGGGTTTCATCTGCTTTAGCTTGGTTCAAGCGTTGCCCGCGCATGCGGTTATGAACATGAGCACTGTGCCTAGTCATGCTGTGCATGCAAAATCCGTCAGCAATTGTTGTGAGGCGGACGCCACTAATCATATGGAACTTTGGAAAAGTACCTTTGAAGCTATTCCCCAAAGCCTGCAACAATTTTTGGACCTGGTGGCAATTGCTATTTTTGCGACCTTCACGTTTAAGAATTTTTTCTCCACTGCCCGACTGGATATTGATTTCTTGTATACCCAATTTAGACAATACGTCCGAGCCCATCCAGACATACAAACCTACAACGCTCTGCGCTTAGCCTTGGCCCGAGGCAATCTTCATCCCAAGACGTTCTAATCTTCATTCAGATGAGCGGAGTTTTTACTGAGCTTTTTATTGGTACACATTATTAATGTATTCACATGAATGAAGAATCCACCCCACACCAAGTACTCAAGAACCAGGCATCGCTCGCCATGGCTGTCAGCGGGGTGGTGATTCTGTTGGGTATCTGTTTAGTGTTCGTAATCAACAATCAAAACAATCCACCTCAGGAACCAGTGCCTACTGTGGCGATCACTACTGCAGTACTGATAGTCCCAGCACAAGTAACAAAAGATTCAGTGCGCGTCGATCGAGTGAGTCTTCCTCAAGCCGGATTTCTGGCCGTTCGAGCCATCGACAAGGATCGCCTCGGGCAAATTGTTGAGATCAGTCGGTACCTTACAGCGGGCACCCATAGTGACATTACTATTTCACTCGGCGACTTCTATGAAGGTGGGGAAGAACTGATTGTCATGGCCTACGAAGACACTGGTGGTGATCAAACCTTCAATGATCTTGATCGGCCACTTAACGTAAACGAGATCCCGCTGGCAGAGTATGTCAGCTCGGGCGCTGTCGTGCCAGCTTCGATTGTGATAAACAATGGGAATGCAGACACTCCGCATATGATGGGGGGCACTGCCATGGCCACGGTTCGCTATACCGATACGGGCTTTGAACCATCTGAACTGGCGGTTCCGGTCGGTACAATGGTGCTGTTTGTGAATGCTAGCACCAAGGAGATGTGGGTGGCCTCAAACGAGCATCCTGCTCACAGCATTCTGCCTACGTTCGATCAATTCAAAACTGGTACTGAGTACAGCTATAGCTTTGATACAGCTGGTACCTGGGAGTATCACGACCACCTCAACCCTACGGCTGGAGGGGTCGTCACCGTTACAACAAGGGAGTAAAATTAATTAATTATGAGTCACACACATACATTCAAAATCAAAGGTATGCATTGCGCCTCGTGTGCAAGCATTATTGAACGAACCTTGAAAAAGAGTGATGACGTTGAATCAATTGAAGTGAACTACGGCACTGAAAAGGCCAAAGTTACGTTTGATCCGGCAAAAATCACTGCGCACGATCTGTCAAAACAAATCGAGCCACTCGGGTATTCCTTTGAGATTCCCCCGACGGCTCACGAAATGGGCATGTCAGAAAATGAACACGCCGCCCACCTTGGACTCAATCAGACTAAAAAAGAAAAACTGGCTGAGCTAGCTGATATGCGCACAAAAGTGCTTACCGCACTTCCTCTCGCCGTCTTTAGCATTATTGTTATGGGGTGGGACATTGGTGCGCAATTTGGGATCTTCTCAGAAATGTCCGAAACTCTGTACGAGTTTATACACCACCTCATGCCGATTTTTGCCACCTACATCCTCTTTGTCGTAGGAAAACCCTACCTACTAGGGTTCTATCTTTTCCTCCGCTACGGCAAAGCGAATATGGACACTCTCATCGGTATTGGTACCAGCGTAGCATTCGTCTACAGTTTTCTCATTACCGCGCTTGAGGAGACGCTAGCACCGTTTGTCGACGTTCACGCGAGTTACTATGACGTTACAATTGTGGTCATCACCTTCATTGCACTAGGAAAGTATCTGGAGACGCGCTCAAAATTGAAAACGGGTGACGCGATTGAGTCGCTCCTAAATCTTCAAGCCAAAACTGCGCTCGTGCTACGCGGTGGCGTCGAGACGGAAATTCCGATCGAGCAAGTAGTACACGGCGATAGTATCGTCATCAAACCAGGAGCCAAGATCCCGGTTGATGGCACTAT
>JAYTZG010000038.1:0-9454 GCA_043742005.1 Minisyncoccota bacterium
GGTATCCTTTCCTTTCCACCATTCATGCAGTTCCATCATAAAGGACGGAGTGAGAATATAGCGGGCCTCTACCCTGTCAGTTGTTGCCACATGTAGCAATTCCTCGAAATCATTCCATTCCAGGGCAGTTTCTTGCGCTCCAGTCTCTGTCACAACACTCCAAAAAGTGCGATGACCAAAACCGTACTTATCTCCTTCCGTTGATATAAATGTTTTGCCATCTAGCACGTGAGGCAATTCGTATGAGACTGAATATCCTTTAAAGATGTTTTTTACCTGGCGGTTTTTAACGCTGCCGGTGATGTGCTTGATATCAAGTTCAGCCCCCCGCATCAAACCGTCATTTATTTTTAGTTCAAAAAGATTATCGACAGTTGAGTGATTGAACGGTTCGGTAACCAATTCTGATTGTTTTAGAAGTTCGATAGCCTCATTAGCTTCTTTTGATTTCTTGTGGGCTTTTGCATATGCCGCAAATGTCTTTTTGATTTTTCCAATCCGAGTATCGGTAAATTCACGCTCATCAAGAGCAGCTGAATGCTCAATCAGCTTTCCCTCTACTCCTAGTAGGGTAAAGGTCTGCGCGAACAGGACGTGGTCGACGCTGCCATGAAACTTTTTTATACTCGCAATACCAGAGACCATCATCTTGAGACCAAAATAACCAAACAGAAGTACTGAGGCACCAAATACCAAAATATTAATAGCGTTACTCCACCAGTTGATTATACCGGCAGCGACTATCTCCATAGTAAAAATGACCAAATTCGGCAACAGAAAGCCGGCAGCAATAAGTAGTACGCCAAAACGCTGCCTTCGTCTGTAACGTACGTATTCCGACTCTAAACTTCCTACTTCTTTCTTTACCGCTTCTGTAATAGCTACAAGCGAGTTATCGACCGCTGCCGTAAGAGCAGCCTCTGTAGTAATGCGTTCGGGTGTCATAAGACTCTGTTATACATCCATATCGCGCAAAATGCGAATACGTTCAGAGGCTGGTGGGTGAGTTTGGAATAGGCCAGAAACCTTTTGCCGTAGTGAACGTGAATCGCCACCAAAGGGGTCTGCAATAAAAAGGTGTGCGGTGGCGTTGTTGGCTCTCTGCATTGGCTGGGCATAAGCATGGATTTTCTCCAGAGCTGAGGCCAGACCTTCTGGATAGCGGGTAAGAAGCGCGCCGCTGGCGTCCGCCAAGTATTCGCGCTTGCGTGAAATTGCCAACTGGATCATCTGGGCAGCGATAGGTGCGAGAATAAGACCGACAATACCAAGAATCAGAAAAACTACACCGGCTTTATTGTCACGGTCTCCACCACCAAACATCATTGACCGCATAAAGAAATCAGCCAGAATCGCGACAAACCCCGCCAGCACAACCGCAACCGTCGAAACCAACATATCGCGGTTTCCAATATGTGAAAGCTCATGAGCCATTACTCCCTCTAGTTCGACTTGATTAAGGAGGGCAAGAATACCCGTCGTCGCAGCCACCGCTGCATGCTCTGGATCGCGACCAGTCGCAAAAGCGTTCGGGGCTTGGTCATGAACCACGTACACTTTGGGCATCGGCAGTCCGGCTGTAATGGACAGATTCTCCACCACATTCCACAGGACCGGATATTCATTCTCTGTCACAGGTACTGCGCCGGTCATTTTAATTACCAATTTATCAGAAAACCAGTAACTTCCTACGTTCATAACAATAGCTAGAATCACGGCCCCATATAAGATAGCAGGATTGCCAAGCGCATAAGCCGCGCCATAACCAAGAGCAATAACCATTATTAAAAAGGCAGTCATGAGTAACCAGGTCTTTCGAATATTCGCTCCTTGGTGAGTATAAAGTGTTGCCATGTTATGAATGAGAAAACGAGCGCATAGCGCGACTATTTCGAATTTATACCGGCGCTTAGCATATTTCGACCCCTTCCTAGGGGAGAAATAGGCTGCAGCGAGCGGTAAAGGAATTTTAACTTATTCTGGTAAATTGACCACCTACACTACAGAGGAATACCCTGCGGACTTTCATTTGAACGGTAGTTGACATCTGCCGACCAGTGCAGGTAATAGCCATGTTTGTAGGCACCCTTAGTGACAAGGTTCTCTTTGCGAGCGGTAATGACTTCCTCGCGAGAAATCTCAAGCTGTTGGATAAGGGTTTCGAGTACAACCATTAGATCACTATACTCTTCGAGAAATTCTTTCTTATCGCGCACCATCGAAATCGACGAGGCTTCTTCCATAATTTTCTTAAAGAGTTCTTGTTGTAGTTCTTGCACATCAGTCACCTTGCGGTATTCACACGCTTCTTTTTTTGCCTCAATCTTAGCCGGAATATTATCCCGAACTAATTTGTTGTAATACACTCGGGTAATCTCGGACATGATAGTTAGAAACTAACCTTAACTGGTTCACGCTGCTCGCTTCCCTCAGGAAGTTCGAAGAATGGTTCAGCTTTGAAATTGAACATGTTGCCAACAATATTTGAAGGAAAAGCTTGGAGCGCAATATTGAGGTCGCGTACGTTGCCGTTGTAGAAGCGCCGAGCGGCTTGGATTTTGTTTTCGGTGTCTGCTAGTTCACTTTGTAATTGTGCAAAGTTAGTGTTGGCCTTAAGGTCAGGGTAATTTTCTGCAATCGCGATGAGTTTCCCAAGTGCACCAGAGAGACTCGCCTCAGCTCCTGACATAGCAGCCATTTGTTCCGCTGTAACAGCACCTGCATCAATATGAGTCTGAGTTGCAGTTGTACGAGCTTGCGTGACAGCATCAAGTGTCTCTCGTTCATGTGCAGCATAACCCTTTACGGTCTCGATAAGATTAGGAATAAGATCGTAGCGACGCTTAAGCTGCACATCAATATCCGCCCACGCTTCTTTCACGCGCTGAGTAAATTTTACAAAGTTGTTATAAAGAGAAATGAAGTAGATAACAACAAGAACGACTACTCCAATAATTATCCAATTAATCATGGTCCAAAAAACTAATTACATTAATGCGTAGATTATACCATATTCATTGACAATGTGGAATATCGTGGGTAGTTAGGGGTAGGACAAATGAGGGAGTTCATTATGAGCGTTCAAGCAGAACTTTTTCCGCGTTCCCAGTATCCCAATCTGGCTCAATTTCACCAATATTGT
Source organism: Minisyncoccota bacterium (assembly GCA_043742005.1). Taxonomy (GTDB): domain Bacteria; phylum Patescibacteriota; class Minisyncoccia; order Phycocordibacterales; family UBA918; genus OLB19. The sequence goes on from JAYTZG010000038.1 coordinate 3,143, forward strand.
CGCAAAAGCGGACTAATCGAGACAGGCTCGAGCTCCATTGACCCAGCCTATGCTGAGTCGTGCACTGAGATACGAAACCTCATGGCTACACATTGTGGCATCGGCCAAATCAATGCCGGCAATAACGATCTTTGGGCCTCTCTAGGCGACCCCAGCGGCATTCTCTACTTCGGCGGGCGGAGGCACGGCGTTCGGGTCACTGCTGCAGAATACCTTGAGCACCTTGCTGCTGTCATGCCTGCCCTTAGTGAAAAGGCATTGGCTCAACTCGAAGAGTTGGCGGGTACTTTCTATCGTATGACTCAATTCAAGCCTGAGGACATGCGAGAGGTCGATCTGGACTTTTAATCAAACGCGCGAACCAAAAGTTCGCGCGTTTTTCTTGTTCTATTTATTCTCCGTAAAATATTTCAAAATTGCTTTAGATACCAGGCGCGCGAAGCAAATTGTGCCGAGCCGTACTTAACGTACGGTGAGCGCCAATTTGACTGAAGCGCAACGAAGTAAATGAAGTGATTTTGGGATATTTTAGTACATTCCACCCATTCCTCCCATACCACTCATGTCCGGCATAGCTGGCTTGTTTTCTTCTGGTTCGTCGGCCACGGCGGCTTCGGTAGTGAGGAGAATGGCGGCGGCAGAGACCGCATGCTGGACGCCGGAGCGTTCTACCTTTACTGGGTCAATAATTCCCGCTTTGATCATATCATCTACCATTTCACCCTTAGCGGCATCGTAGCCAGCGTTTCCTCCGGCTTCTTTAACCTTTTGCACAATCACCGCGCCATCATGTTTACCTGTATTGTCAGCGATTTGCTTGAGTGGTACTTCCAGTGCCTTAAGTACGATGTTGTAGCCAATTAATTCTTCGCGTGACAGATCTTTTTTAGACATTAGATTCTTTTCTACAATATTCGCCGCTCGGGTGAGCGCCGTTCCGCCGCCTGGCACGATTCCTTCTTCAATTGCAGCTTTTGTTGCATTCACGGCGTCTTCAATCTTGAGCTTTAAGTACTTCATTTCAGTTTCGGTTGCGGCACCTACACGGATGACAGCCACTCCGCCGGAGAGTTTGGCAATTCTCTCTGATAATTTTTCCTTGTCGTACTTTGAAGTAGTCTGCTCAAGTTGCGTCTTAAGGGCCGACACACGCTCTGCAATTGCAGATTTTTCACCAGCACCACCGACAATCGTAGTCTTGTCTTTAGTAGAAACAATTCTATCGGCATGACCAAGTTGTGACAACTCGGTATTTTCAAGCTTGAGTCCCATATCTTCAGTAATGACTTGGCCGCCGGTGGTGATAGCGATATCGGTGAGCATGTCCTTTTTCTTGTCGCCATAGCCGGGGGCTTTGATAGCCAGCACAGAGAAACCGCCCTTGAGTTTATTGACGACAAACGTCGCCAGGGCCTCGCCTTCAATATCATCAGCGATAATCACCAGCTCTTTCTTGCCGGTCTGAGCAATTTTCTCAAGCAGTGGAAGGATTTCTTGAACGCCACTAATCTTCTTGTCAGTAATAAGGAGCATGGCATTCTTGTACTCAGACTCCATTCGTTCAGGATTGGTCACCATGTATGGTGACACATAGCCTTTTTCAAACTCCATTCCTTCGGTGAGTTCAGTCTCAATGCCAAATGACTGTGACTCTTCCACTGTTACGACTCCGTCCTTACCTACCTTGTCGATAGTTTCGGCAATCTTCTCGCCCAGCTCGACACTTTCGGCTGAAATAGTCGCTACTTGCTTGATTTCATCAAGCGAAGTGATTTGGGTCGCCATACCTTTAAGAGCTTCCACTACATCCGCTGCGGCGTGCTCCATGCCAGTACGCACCGCCATTGAGTTGATACCCATAGTGGTTTGCTTGAGACCTTCATTAAAGAGCGCTTGGGTGAGTACGGTCGCAGTGGTGGTTCCGTCTCCGGCCACATCGTTGGTTTTTTGCGCTACTTCCTTAATGATTTCCGCGCCCATGTTTTCAAATTTGTCCTTAAGGAAAATCTCCTTAGCAATTGAGACGCCATCATTCGTGATTGTTGGGCCATTAAAACCTTTATCAAGGATCACATTGCGCCCGCGAGGACCTAAGGTTACTTTTACAGCATTAGCAACTGTATCAACACCCTTTTGCAATTTCTTCTTGAGTTCTTCTCCGTAAATAACTTGTTTAGCCATAGTTTGTTTAATTACTAGTTATTAACTTACGAACACTCCTAAAATACTTCCTTCAGCGACGATGTAATATTCGTTTCCTCCGTATTTGACGGTATCAAAGCCGTATTTGGAGAAAACGACTCGGTCACCCATTTTCACATCAAGCGGAACTCGCTTTTCACCGTCTTCATCAAATTTACCAGGACCTACCGCAATCACAATTCCTTGTTCTGGCACTTCTTTCTTGGCTGAATCGGGAATAATGATACCTGAAGCTGAGGCAGTTCCAGACTCTTCATCAGTGAGCGGACGGACAATTACTTTATCGTTGAGCGGCCGAATCGGACTTGGTTGTTCTGACATAACTATAAAGATTTAAGAACTTATTTATTAACAATATATTAGATACGACGAAATGCTTCCATATATTTCGTTCGCCGCGAGGTTATTTTATATGAGTTTGCTTCAAGACGCAAAAATCCCCAACTTTCATGACCGAGAGTTGGGGATTAAATTTAGTGCCTCAAATACGAGACGGAGGCGATGACGAAAACATTCACCACAGCACCCAGAGAACTACTTACTTGTAACAAACGGTCTCTTTGGAAATAGCCATGTGTTGTAAACCCAATTTGGATAAACAGCAAAAGCCAAAGTGAATTTAGGGAAATTCCACTTACATCCCTTGTATCCCAAATTTTGTATGCTTGTGGAAGCATAAATGTCGGGCTCAATAGTCCAACAAACCAAATAATTTTATTCCAGTGAACACTCTTCGCAACATCATCACGACTCATTCTCATTACTGCCTCACAGAAGAAACTCCAACAGGATTATACCAGAATTATTTTCCTGTGTCTATTTAGATTGCCCCCAGTCATTCCAAACCATTTCTACGTCTACAATGTCTTGCGATTCATACACAGAATGCTGTAACGCCAGTCAACTGTAATATATGCGGTGATGTGTCAGGCACTATTAGTCATTTTCATTTGCACCAAGATAGTCTATTATTCCGCTAGACTTAAATTGGGAGGCTTAAATGAGTTTGACTAAACACGGTCTACTTTGCATTGTCGGTTTCTTGGTCATTTCTGTATTGGCATTTAGGCAGAGCCGCCAAAAAAAACTCTGCACTAAGTCAGAAAGGCAATGCTGGCTAGGTTGTGGCGGTGTCTGTGCCTTACTGGCAATAGTCATAGCCGTACTTCTAATAAATGGCGTCGATTAGCTCAGGGCGAGTAAATCTTTCTCAAGAAAGATTTACTCGCCCATTTCGATATCTGTTTCTATACCTTGCGGTTTTACGTATATCTGCTATATTATTCCGGCATGAATATTATCGACTCAGTGCTTCCAGCGCTGCCTTACATCCAGATAATCCTCTCCGTCCTCCTGATTGCCGCAATTCTCTTGCAGCAACGTGGCTCTAGTCTCGGAGGAGCATTTGGAGGTGACAATTTCAGCTCAGCCTTTCACAAGCGTCGTGGCGCCGAACTTTTTCTTTTCAAGTTCTCAGTCGGTATCGCCATTCTTTTTGTTCTCACTGCGCTTCTAAGCGTAACTGCATAAAGACGTCTTAACTGTGCTTATCCGAGACTGGGTGTATTACCTGCGTTTTATCTGATGTCACTGTGAAATACTAATAACTCACTCTCGTAGTAATTATTTTATGAACTCCTCTCCCAGCGTAAAAACTCGATTGTTTAGTCGTTTTTTGCACCTTATTGAAGTCAAAGCCCAAAGCGACAGATTTTTGTTGCGCGTTCTTTTCTTTTCAGTTTTATTTTCTGGCATTTTCTTGGTGTATGCACTCAACACCACCTACTCAGCTCCGACCCCAATTGATGGCGGCGTGCTGCGCGAAGGCATTGTGGGCACCCCAAGATTTATAAACCCTACCCTCGCTCTTACCAGAGCTGACCAAGACGTGACAGCCCTCGTGTATAGCGGCTTGATGAAAATTGACGAACAAGGCGCCCTCGTACCTGACACGGCTCAATCAATAACTGTTTCAGAAGATGGCCTTACCTATAACGTAATCCTGCGAAAAGATATTCGTTTCCATGATGGTACGCCGCTCACGGCCAGAGATGCTATCTACACTATTCAACTTATCCAAAACAGCAATCTTAAAAGTCCGCTGCGTGGCAACTGGACTGACGTCACCGTAGAAGAAGTTGGTGAGTACGAATTTAATGTTGTCTTGGAAGAGCCATACGCGCCGTTTATTGAAAACTTCCAGTTTGGCATTATGCCAGCCCATCTATGGAGCTCTCTTCCCATCGAACAGATTCCTTTTAGTCAACTCAACACTGAACCGGTCGGTTCAGGACCGTTTAAGATTAAGAACATTACCCGTGATCAGTCTGGACTTATTAGTAAGTACACACTCAGCGCCTTTGTAGAAAATCCTGCTGCACCCCACATCGACACCTTTGAACTGACATTCTACAGCGACGAAACCGCACTTCTTGAAGCTTTAAAGAAAGATTTGATCGACACCAGCGTCTACGTTTCAAACGAAAGTCTGTCCACCCTTCCTAATGCTTCTTTGTATCGCATTATTACAGAACCACTGCCACGCGTATTTGGTATATTTTTTAATCAAAACAAATCAGCTGCTTTACGCGACCCTGCTGTGCGAGAAGCCTTGTCTGTCGCCGTAAATCGGGATGGTCTGATACAAAATTCGCTCGGTGGATACGGTGTCCCCATGAACGGGCCTGTTGTCCAAAGTGACAATGCGCTACAATCAGTGGACGGTTCAAACGTGACAGATCATACAGCTGAAGTAGAGCGTGCAAAAAAGATTCTTAATGATGCTGGGTGGATTACCAACAATCTCGGCCTCTTAGAAAAACAAATAGACGGTAGTGCGGAAACACTCAGTCTTACCCTCAAAACTAGTAACGCACCTCTTTTTGCCACGATTACTGATAGTGTAGTCTCAGATTGGAAAGCGATTGGTGTCGAGGTATCGACAGAGCAGTTTGATCAAACTGGCCTCGTGCAATCAGTGATTCGTCCACGTGATTTTCAAGCGTTGTTATTTGGACTTGATATGAGTCGCGGTGGTGACTTGTACCCATTTTGGCACTCTTCGCAGAAGGATGATCCGGGTCTAAACATCGCTCAGTACACTAACCTGTCTGTTGATACGATTCTTGAAAGCGCACGTACCGAACAAAATGCAGACACACGAAAAGTAAAACTCAGTGAAGCTAGCACTATTATCGAAAGTGAACGACCAGCCGTATTTTTGTTCCAACCCATGATGACCTATGTCGTAAAAAACGATGTAGTAGTGAGCGAAATAAAACACGTTGCCAAACCAGCTGACCGCTTTAGCAACATTTCAAACTGGTACACAGATAGCGACACCCTTTGGAATATTTTCAGAAATGATAATTAAAAATATTGATAAATAACCATTAACCTTAATTTATGAACACATCTCCACAACCAATTACCCCCGGAAACGACGCTGGACCGCGCCGGCCTTCACATAGGCGGAGGCGTAGTGCTAGTCGCCCGTTTACTGCTGGCACACCAAACGCCACAAGGCCGCAAACAGAACGTCGCGCACCGGCGCCAGCTGGAACTCGACCGACAGGAACCGGACCAAGGCCAGCCGGCCGTCCTGGCGCCGGTGGACCGGCCCGCAGCCGTCGCGGCAACCGTAACAACGACCGTCGTCGTCGACCAGACAAAGCGCCTGCCCTCACTCATCGCCTCAACGTTACCGACCAAAAGTCACCCGTGATTCCTGAAGTACTCGACGAGGACACTGTCCGCATTATTACAGTGTCAGGAGTAGAAGAAATCGGACGCAACATGAACATCATTGAAACCAAGGATGACATCATTGTTGTTGATGCCGGCTTCCAATTCGTATCTGCCGAAGGTGGGACACCAGGAGTCGACTATATTTTGCCGAATACGCAGTACCTCGAAGAGCGAAAGGATAAAATCCGAGCTCTAGTCATCACCCACGGTCACCTCGACCACATCGGTGGTATTCCCTACATCATGGAGCGTATTGGTAACCCGCCAATCTACACGCAGTACCTCACTTCACTCATGATTATGAAACGTCAAGATGAGTTCCCACAAATGGAACCTATCAAGATCAACGTCATTAAGGAAGGC
>JAYTZG010000039.1:0-9388 GCA_043742005.1 Minisyncoccota bacterium
GACGGGGCGTGCGTCATAACAAACGCACTAAACTCAGACGCATTTGGACTCAGTAAAGTTTCGCCGGCCGCTTGCGCATCTAGTACCACCGCGCCGACCGGGAGTTTGCCATCAGCTGGTGCACCAGGAAGTGTCCCAGCTACGTAAAGCTCAGCTGCTTCAGAAGCCGTACTTTCGTCGACTGCCGTTGGCACTCCAACCATCTGGGTAATTGAGAAAAGAAACCACGCGAAGAGCACGTTCATCGTTATACCAGCTAGAAGTACGACAGCCTGCGCCCACTTTGGACGCTCACTAAAGGCGCGTCCGACGTCCTGTGGTGCCCGTGGCTCGGTGCCCATTTCGGCTGCTTCTTCGGCGTTTTCACCAAAGATCTTTACGTAGCCACCAATCGGGAAAAGATTAAAGTTAAAGTCGGTTTCACCCCGTTTGATACCAAATAGTTTCGGTGGAAACCCGATAGCAAACTCGTCGACACGCATGCCGGTCTTCTTGGCGGTTATATAATGACCCCACTCGTGTACCAAGACTAGCACAAAGAGGACTACGAGAAATAGAATGATGGACATAGAGTAAATTATTTTTGGAGCTCAGCTTCTTTTTTGTCGAATAAGGCTTCGAGCGCGCGATTGGTCGCATCAACTTGGTTTTGGACTTTTTCTTTTTGAGAAAATCGTTCGTCTTCGCTAATGTCTCCGTCTTTCTGTTGCTTATCAAGTGACTTCATGATTTCATCGCGTACACCGCGGACAGAAATACGGGCGTCTTCAAGCCTCGCCTTCGCCAGCTTCATGAGTTGTACCCGCCGTTCTGAAGTAAGCTCGGGGAAAATCACCCGCACTCCGTCTGAATCAGATACTGTGGAGATACCCAGATCAGCTTCACGAATTGCCTTTTCAATCGCTGAAACCGCACTCTTGTCCCATACACTAATACGTAAAGTTCTCGCATCTTCGATGTTTATACTGCCGACTTGGTTAATCGGCATAAATGAGCCGTAGCTCTCAACTTTGACAGCATCAAGCAACATCGGACTAGCCTGCCCGGTACGAATACCCGAGTACTCTTTTTGTAGCCAAACATCGACTTCTTTTAATTTTTCAGAAACATTTTCCATATAAAATACACATTTAGTGCTTAGAGTGTACCATTTAAACGTTTTCCCCTCAATTTACGCCGGTAGCGTCAGAGCAAGGTGCTCTAGAAGAAACTTGTTGGAAGCGCCGCGGGTTAGGAGGAGACGGACGACGTATTCAAGTTCTTTAAGGGCCGGCAGTGGTACTTCAGCCTTGTGTACGAGTAGATACGCAGCGAGGTCGTTTTTGATGGCTTGCTGCCAGGCGTGGTCTTTGTTTTTAGTTGATAGTTCGATAGCGGCGATACGCTGCGCATACGAAGCATTTTTAAACTCGCGAAAGGCTGAGATGTCATGCACCCCTGTCCCCTGTTCTGCTTGGCGCTCAAAGCGTGACTCGAGTGTCGGCAGTAAGTTGTAGCCATTTGGCAGCACAAACACGAAACGAGTTGAAAGCGGAGGTTCTTCGATGATTTTTAGCAGCGCTTGCTGTGCTTCTTCGGTGATAAATTCGGTGGCCACCAGGAGGACCTGCATAGTGTCGGTGCCATGCGGCCGCCGATAGGCAGCTGCAATCAAGGTCCTCACATCATCAATACCAAGCTGTGGCAGACGATATTCCGCAGCAAAAGATAGTGGTTCAAGTCCATCACAGACGTAAGAAAGGGGCGCAGCACTTTGAAATAAAACGGCATGATGTGAACTCATGCCGCCTATTATGATTACCTTTTGCCTTTTTGTAAATCAAGGATGTGTCGTATAACTCGTCTGAGATAGTGTTCGAAAGTTTCGCCCTGCTGGTAGATGAGTCCTTGTTCATAACGCCAGCCGTTCATGTAGTCAGTGACGCTTTGTTTAATTTCTTGGGTTGCTCCCTCGAAGCGGCCAGCCAAGATAAGTGGGATATGAAGCGGTCCCATTTTCTTAAACAGTGGGTGCTCCTTGCCCTTTGGTCCGGTACCGAACATGCCACTTTTCTTGAAGATAGACCACTCAAAGAGTAGTTGGTTAAGACCTTCGTCTACTTCGAGTGTGAAAAGTGGGTCACCGGCTGTCGCTTCCGACTTAAGAGATTCTGAAGTAGGTAGATCATCAATCGATAGTGGCTTTTCAGCTAAATCTGAAAGTGGGGCAAACTGTGGAGTCGAAACAGCATGCGTGCTAGCTGGAGATTGTTCCCAAGCAGATGGGGCTTGGGTTACTGGTGTAGTAAACGGAGCTGGCTTGGGTGCTTCCCAGGCTGATACTCCTGGTGATTCTGCCGGTGTCGCATCTTGTATATGCAACCGACCAGTCTTTGGTCCACCAGAAAGTGGCTGATACTCTGACGTTGATTCAGCTTCTACTTCAGGTTCGTAGCGTGGTGTATCTGGAACAGGTTCGTATGATGTTGAAGCTGGGGTCGAGACTGGTTCGGGGACAAACATTGGCTCTGGTGCCGGCGGCACAAATGGAGCTGGGTTGGAAACAACGTCGACTGACTGTACTGTGCGGTCTTCTAGTGTCTGTAGCACGGCAATGTAGGCTTCTTCGAGTCGCTTCATCGCTGAAGCTGCTGAAGTACCGCTATTGAGCTTCTTCATGGCATCCAAAATAGCGCCCATGTATTCGCGACCAACTTCATTGTTGATGTCGACGAGATTTACTGGATTACCAACTCTCTCATTTACCGCGGCTTTAATTTCACGAATACGGTCAAGGTATTGCTTGTCGTCAACTGGATGTGCGGTAGTAGCAACTGGCACGACTGGTTCTGGTGCCGCAACTGGTGCCGGTGCAAATTGTGGAGCTGGTTCTTGTTGTACTGGTACTGGTATTGATACTGGTTCTGGAGTCTCATCTGAGACCGGTTCTTTGACAGAATATGGAGTTGGTACAAAAACTGGCTCTGGTGTCACAACTGGCGTAGTAGGTGCTGCAGTCACGTGAACACGGAAAGAAGGTGCGGTGCGGAATTTGCCGATCGTTGGTTGTGGTGGTTCATCTTTTTTGGGAGCTTCTTTTGCTTTTTTTGGGGCGGCCACTACACCGTACGCAGCGATTTTTTGCTCAAGCGCTAGACGGACAGTCTGATCCTTTCCCCCGTTTGTATATTGAAATACCAGATCACGAATCTCGCTTTTGTGTTCAACACTGATATCACTCGCACGTACTGACGCAAGAATATGCATCACACCGCTTTGTGTATCTAAATCGAATATCTGCGGCCCATTTACGGGCAAAGAACCAACACTCACCATAATACATCCATGATACCATCCATATCCCAAAGCGAGAATCAAAAAGTTATAAACAGCCTGTGAATTACGTAAAACAGATACGCCCTACGCAGACACTTCTTCGCGCAACATCAGTTCGAGTTCAGCTCGTACAAACAACTCTCCGAAAGAAATATGAAGTGGCGCTTGCAAGACTGATTGAATATCATTCATGATGTACATCCATTCTACGTAAAGTTCGTACGGAATATCTTTGGCGGCCAGTTCACCACGTATGACAACTCGAGGTGCATGATCAAAGGCAGTAATTTCTTCGAGCGTCATATTTTTCAAAAACAAGAAAGCGCTCTCGTGTCGAATACCAAGAAACATATCGAATTTTGAAGGCGCTTCAATGCGGGCGACTTCGCGAGCTAGTTGCAGCTCAAGTTGAGTCTTAGTATGAAAACGTTTTTCAACAAACGTAGCGTAACGCCTGTCTAGAAGGACTCTCTCCAGTATCGCAGAAAATTCAGACTTCCGGCCCGAACGTGCTTTTTGCTTTTCTGCTGAAGCTTGTTCGTTTGACAAGTCTTTTTTCTCCACTACCGGAGCTGCTTCTGGTTCAAAAAATCGGTCGAGTTCTTTATCCAGAGCATTAAGCTTGGTATCGAGTTCTTCGAGAGTTTTGGTGACGCTCGCTTGCAGAGCCGCTGATGTTTCGAGTATTGGTTTTTGTTGTTCAATCGCCGCAGTGGTAGCAGTCACTTCTTTGGCCAATCCTTGCAATTGTCCGTAGTAAAATCGCGCGATACTTAACTCATCCTTTTCAGCTGGTACCTCCGCCAAATCTTCATAGCGAGATAATAGAACTCGTGCTTTTTCCGCCAAGGTAGTGGCAGCAACGACGAAGGTGGCGCTACTTTCCAGTATGACACTAGGCGGCACAAAAACTTCTTCTTCCTCTTGCACCTCTTCTTCAGCTTCAGGTGCTACTTCAGTAACAAAGAGATCGTGGAGTGTCGCCAAATCGTTGTATCGATCTTGAATTTCAGACACCAGCAAGTCGTTAAGGGAAATCCCCAGAGCCAGTGAGTGAAGCCCCATTTCTGTCACACCATACGCTTGATTAAAGGCTTGAGCAGCTTGCTGCAACTGCGCGATTGCAGCTTCAGTGCCTTGTGCTTCGATAGCGTCAACCAAACCATTGTACAAATCCTTGGTGTGCTGCAAAAACTCTCGCAGACCTTCTTCGGTGTCGATACGCAGTTCTTTATGTTCTGTTGTGTAAGTGTCTTCTGACATGATTATAATTGTGGCATGGCAAAGGCATCACCTCCAAGTGGTGGCGGTGCGGGTTTGCGGTAACGATTATAGATTTCTTCTTCCACTTCTTGTCTCGGCCGGCCGTAGCGGAAGAGACTTTGCAGCATTAAGTGAGCGGCGCGCTCTGGATTCGAAACAATCGGCGGCAGTGCATCGATACTAAACGGAATCGTCGGAACTCCGTTTGCCAAAATCCGCACATACGCTTTGAAGTTAGGAATATTCATAATATCTTGCACTGAGAAGGTTGGGTGAAATTGGTTTTCCAGTGCCTGAGCATCTTCGTTACCGACACGGAAGACCGCCATTGAACCGACGTTACCGAAGACAGCGTCTTTGATAACCGGATCAAGCTGCGCGATAAATTGGTGAGCTACAGCAAGACCAAGTTTGTACTTGCGCGCTTCAGAAAGAATCGAGGCAATTGATGGTGTCGAGATATTTTGAAATTCGTCTATGTGCAGGTAGAACGGCGCAAAACTGGCGGTCGGGTCATCCACGCGCGACAACGCCGCCATTAAAATCTTTCCCACAAAAATCATACCAATGAGGTTGGCGTTGAGTTCGCCCAGGCGACCTTTAGAAAGGTTCACCAAGAGAATCTTGCGCTCATCCATAATCTGACGGAAGTTAAATGATGATTTTTGTTGACCGATGATTGGCCTGAGATAGTCGTTTGCGGTGAGCGGGTCAATCTTGGAAGTAATGTATGGAACAATGTTTTCAAGTGCCCCCTCACCGCCAGCTTTGGTAGCAATCTCCCGCCAAAACTGTACCACCACCGGATTTGTTGCCTTCTCTAGTTTCATTCGGCGGAACCGCGCGTCGGCCATCACGCGAGAAATGTCCATGAGTGTATTGCCACTATCAGGATCTTCCATTACCAACAGCGCAGAATTTCGGAAGTACTGTTCAAACATCGGCCCCATTGATTCTGGATTAGCACCATACAATTTTTGGAAAATGGAAAAGAGTTCGTTGACGACAAATGTCTTTTGCTCGGGCTTGGAGTAGTCATACTCCAGCATATTGAGTCCAACAACTCGGTCCATGCGAGATGGGTCGAAGTAGATGATGTCTTGCTCCCGCTCTGGCGGGATAGCACCGAGTACTTCTTCGATATCAGTACCGTGAGGGTCGATGAAACAAACTCCCGCGCCTGACTGGATGTCTTGTGAGATGAGATTGGTGAGGAATTTTGATTTACCGGTACCGGTCTGTCCAATAACGTAGAAGTGACGCATGCGGTCTTTCTCGGACATGAAGATAGTCTTCTCGACACCGCGGTGATTGTTAACACCAATCTTGGATCCTTCAGTCGGCATATCAGTCGGAGCCGGCGCGGTCTTGGCATACGACTGCTTAAACTGTGGTGTCGAATCAAGACCATCGTTCGGGAAATGCATCAAAGTCGAAAGTTCGCGAAGCGACAAAGGCATTAGTGATTTGACTGACAACTCACGAAAAGCAAACGCTCGCGCGGCGCGCTTCCCGGCTGTGCCCGAAAGTCGATTGAAAACAAAGGAGTTACCGTCGATAGAATTGAATTGGAAAAATGTAGACTCAATTTCCGCCATGATTTGTTTGGCGCGAGATTCTTGTTTGGCAGATACAACCATTCGAATATTTGTCTCGACAATTTCTGAAGTAATTTTCTTGCGGAATTCCTCGATGTTTTTAGAGTAGTCCTCTCTTTCGTTTTGTCTTTCTTCCTCTTTCTTCTTATCTTTAAACAAGAGGTCGGTAACGGCACCTTTAAATTCACCAACGACTGTACTACGCGCGATAGCGTCGCGTGGTCTGGTTCCCTTTTCAACATCTCTAATTATTGTTTGATAGGTAGTTAAATATTTGTCGCGAGGATAGCGCACCACGAACTGGAGGGCGGCTCCGCCGCCCTCCCGCTCAATCTTCGAAAAAGCATTCAAAATGACATTAAACGGATCAGCCGTAAACTCATCTGGTGACTTGATTGGATAAATCGGATGTTTCTTGAGACCGAGTTCAGATACTAGTGTTGTACCACCGTCTGTAAAAATATTGTAATCATGCGGCTGCACGATAATGACCGCCTGCGGGAAGAGCGAAAGAGTTTGTTTTTCAAATAGGGTTGAGAACTCGTTTGGTACGGCGACGTAGTACACAATGTCATCACTATCTTCAGCTACTGCCACCTCAATGACGAAGTGATTACCCGACTGCACCGACCCAATGGTGCGTAAACCCGCCAAGAGTTGCTCCATAATCCCCATCAACTGCACCACCTGTTGCGTTCCTTCTTCAGGATTCTTTTGTGATGGCAAAGTGACCTCATAAAGAGTCATGTGCAAAATATGCCAAGGTGGTAGACCTTCTTTCAAATCGCCAATTTTTGCACCCGAACGAATTTGTTCGATGAGTTGACGATGCACTTCATCAATCACGTAGGTATTATTCGTCTGCTCCAGTACCGACAGCGCATTACGAATCCCCTTTTCATAGGCAATCTGCAAAATATCTTGGACCGGGTCGTGTGACGCGGATATCGCCTCCGCCGACTGCTTCACCGCTTCTTCAGACAGTGCATATTCCTTATCCAGCACCATCTTCGGAGTAAAGCTAGTGTAGTGCTTAATCTCTTGGCGACTAACGGTTTCCACATCAGCGTGGTCAAGTTCAGGAGTACGAGCAAACAGCTCTCGTTCGCGCAAAGCGATACGGTTTCGCAAAAATTCAATTTCCTGTTCCGGCGTCGAAAACTGCCGCGGTACACCTTCAATCATGCTTCCATTGTACACGTAAAAGGCGGCGCTACGTGCCGCCTTAACCACACCTTGAGTGTAGGTTTTTAGTTATGTACCTCATGTTGATTTAGATACTTCACAAGCGTGTCGTGTCGCAAGGTGTGTCTAGTGGCAAAACCAGCTTTCCTTACCTGCTTCACGCAGAACTTATACTTCACTGTTACACCTTTAGCTTTTTCAGGAAGCCACCCATCAACAAGTTTCGCTAACAGCATGAACAAGTCAAGGTGCTGCCCTATTAGCTCTGTAATACTTGGATAATTACTTAGCAATACCTCACCAAACTGACTCGAAAATACCTTCTTTTCAAGAACATAGACTTCGAGCATAGCCATCACTGGCGTCTCTTCATTTGGCATCCTGTCGGATAGGATTCTCTCTTCCGGCAAAGTCACATGTCGGGCGAAAAACCACTTCCGATATTTTAGTGAAGCCTCTTTCTGAAACTTTCTCTTGATTTTAAATGGAATGCTGTGCTGTTTTGGGTCCAATACAGTCTTAAGAAAAGTACTGTCTGAAGTTAGTACCGATACAAAACATCTACTGTCAGGTTGTGAAAAGAACAAATAGTAGCCCTCCTGCTCTCTGTCCTTGTTTTGACCAAGATAGCAGTAAGCTTCGGCTTCGAGGATATTTTTCACATCTTCAAGCGAAAGTTTCGTCCGTTCTTTAATGCGATTTTCGGCGTGTGTAGTGACAATAATCACGTTGCACCTCAATACGTATGCTACCACCCTCGCAGTGGCGACGCTCGACTTCCTTATAAAATCGAAAACTATTTGTACTAGTTATATCAAGATTAGTCAAGTAAAGACTATTTCTTACTGAGCACAGCTCGCTTATATACATCAAGATGCTCCAGCGCAATGCCCGTTCCCTTTGCTACGCAAAACAGTGCTTGATCAGCGACGGCGGCTTTTACACCAAGTCTACGACGAATGAGTTCTGGAAAGTTACGTAACTGCGAAGTGCCGCCGGTCATGATGACACCACCGTCGATAATGTCAGCTGCGAGTTCGGGTGGTGTCTCTTGGAATACATCTCGAATGGCTTTTATCATTTCCTTCAACTCCTTACCTATCGCCCGCACGACTTCGTTACTCTTGATTTCGGTCGTGCGTGGCAAACCAGAAAGCATGTCGCGACCTTTGATTTCCATCACCAACTCTTCTTCAAGCGGCAACGCCGAACCAACTTTAATTTTAATATCTTCCGCCGTCTTCTCACCAATCGCGAGATTGCGCGTCTTTTTTACATAATCAATAATCGCATTGTCGATACGATTGCCGGCACATTTCACTGAGTTTGAAGCTACGATACCGCCAAGCGAAATAACTGCCACGTCGATAGTGCCGCCACCAATGTCGACAATCATATGCCCCTGTGCTTCATACACTGGTACGCCGGCGCCAATCGCTGCGAGAATCGGTTCTTTTACTACGTAGGCGTTCTTGGCACCAGCACGAATTGTAGCTTCTACTACCGCGCGACGTTCGGTTGAAGTCACACCAGCTGGCACTGACACCATCACGTCCGGACGAAACAAACTGTACTTACTCATCGACTTGCGCAAGAAGTACCGCAGCATAGCTTCGGTCACGCGATAGTCCGCAATAACTCCATCACGCATTGGGCGGTAGGCGCGGATAGTATCGGGAGTACGGCCGATCATCGCCTTGGCTTCTGTCCCGACGGCCAGTACTTCATTGTTCTCCGAAATCGCCACCACTGATGGTTCATTAAGAACGATACCTTGACCAGGCACAAACACGAGAATACTAGTGGTACCAAGATCGATACCAATTTTGGGCGTTAACCCCGAAAAAAACATAGGTAGATAACATAATACCGCTTTTCAGCCTAAACCACAAAATACACAGGTTAAGTCTTTGATATATAGCACCCATGCTATATTGCTATACATATGCAAGATATTGGAACCCGTATTGCGGATGTGCGCGAAACAGCTGGCCTTACTCAAACTGATTTAGCAAAAAAACTGAAAA
>JAYTZG010000040.1:0-4007 GCA_043742005.1 Minisyncoccota bacterium
ATGTATTCAATGGCTGTCATTAGTAATGGTACTGATATTTACTTCAAGCCTGATGGTCTGAAAAATAAGCAGATGCGAAATAAATGGATAAAAGCTAACGCCGGCCATTATCAGGATATCGGAGATGGTCTTGGGGTATCGCAGCTATTCGATGTATTCGATAGTTCAACACAAGCAGAAATGGAATCAAAGGCAAACAAGTTTGTTGCTGCTTTTAGAAAGACAAATTTTTGGAAGAAATATGATCAAAAAATTGATGATGGAAGAGAGGTTAAAAATGCGACTCGTTACAATTTCGAACTTAATCAAGATGCAATTTACCCTTTCTTCAAGGAACTCACTAAAACACTTACTTTAGAAGAAGCCGGGTATTCTTTATATGCTGACAAGAATATTTTGAAGACACTTGATGACGATAGTGTAAAAGCATTTATGGCTGATAAATCTTATATGTCAGTATGGATAGATAATAAGACAAAGAAACCTGTATATATCGTTGAAGCATTCTGGACGCCGTTAGTCGAAAAAAAGAAGACGGTTTATATCCTTCAGTTAAGTGAAACAAAACTTTCTGGTTACGACAATCAACCTACACTGAAGCTTCCAGTAGATAGTGTCGATGCGGCCTTAGCCTCGAAGCAACTAAAAGTCAAATTAGGATCATAGAAACAGACAGGTACACAAACTAAGATTTTCAAGGTCTTTAGTAGTTGGTTCCAGTTGTTGCGTATCTCTGCAACAAATAAGAAAACACCTGATAAAAGTCAGGTGTTTTCTTTTAGGCAAGGGCACGGTATTTATTGACATTATACTGTTTTATAGTATAAATAGAGTAGACAAAAAAAGATTAATTCATGAATACCACCCATAAACAGTGTGACGTTCTCGTTGTCGGCGCTGGCGTGACTGGCACCAGCATCGCCCGTATTTTAAACGGGCAGTACGGTGACTTTGGCAAGATTATTTTGATTGAACGGCGTGAAGCACCGGCCCTGGTCAACTCGCATCATCGGAATAACTCGCAAACCAGTCATGATGGCTCAACCGAGACCAATCATGATTTGGAAGAGGCGCTGAAGATTTTGCCTGCTGCAAGAGCCATTCGCAGATTCATCGACAATCATCCCGATAAAACTTTGTCGTACAAAAACAAACGGATGGTAATCGGTGTCGGCGCTGCTGAAGTGGCGTCGCTCAAACAGCGCTACGTCGAATTCAAACCGCACTATCCTGACCTTGGCTTGATTGACGGGAAGTTCTCGCCCAGATCGAACCAAAGGTGATGGTGGGTCGGGATCCTCAGGTTCCCATCTGTGCTCTCATCAGTACTGAAGGGTACGCCATTAATTATCAGAGGCTTTCGGAAGTCTTCCTTGAAGAATCGCCGACAGTCGAGATCCACTTTAATAGCGAAGTGGTCGATATTATCAAAGACGGTGAAGGCTATCGCGTTACCACTAACACTGGTGTCATTGTCGCTCGAAATGTGATATTTGGCAGCGGGCCGTACAGTCTAAGCTTCGCGCAGAGACTCGGCTACGGTCAAAACCTGGGCATTATGCCAGTGGCGAGGAGTTTCTTCTCCGTGGTCCCATACTTCACAATAAGGTGTATACCGTTCAGAAAGACGGCATCCCTTTGCTGCCACCCATGGTGATCCGGATGTTCTCAATCAGGAAGACACGCGCTTTGGTCCGACGGTAAAGATATTGCCGCTCATGGAGCGCGACACTATCGGCTCGGTCTTTGAGTTTATGAAGACACTGATGTTCTCGATTGCTGGTTTGCTGTCGGTTTGGAACACCGTTAAGGACCGGGAAGTCTCCTGGTTTGCTCTGAAAAGTGCGATGTTTGATGTGCCGGTGATTGGACAGTACCTCTTCTGGCGTGACGCGCAGAAGATCGTTCCGTCACTGAAATACTAGGACATCAAACTGCGCAAGGGTGCCGTGGTATTCGTCCGCAAATCGTGAACCTTAAAACTCGCGAAGTGCAAATGGGTGAAGCGGTGATTGTGGGAGACAATATCATCTTCTACACCACCCCCTCGCCTGGCGCCTCGGTCTGCTGGTGGAATGCCCGCAGTGCAGCTCAGCACCTGGCTAAGTTCAGGGGTGACCCCAAGATCTTTGACCAACGAAAGTTCGACGAACTATACGCTCCTGAATTGCTGGAGACGTAGCCATATAACCCCAGAAGCATCTGCTTCTGGGGTTTTTATATAAAAGTACAACATAGCACCGTCCACAGTTGCTATCTCTAGCGTATGTGTATAATTAAGTAGTTTTGATTACCACAGATATTATTGTCGATTTGCAATACGGTGACTGCGCTAAGGGAAAAGTAGCGCACCATTTGTGCAAAGATCGCCAATACACACATATTCTCAGATACAATGGAGGTTGTAATGCTGGGCACACTATTTATCATAAGGGGCAGAAGTTTGTTACTCATCATATACCAGCCGGTGTTTTTTACGGAATAAAGTCGATCATTGGGCCAGGCTGCGTGCTTGATGTTGATCAATTTTTTAAAGAAATTAAAGAATTAAAAGAAGGTGGTCTTGAAACAGGGGGAATAATTTTTGTGGCTAATAATACCCATATCATTACCGCGGCTCACAAAGACGAAGATTCTACTGATAGTAAAATTGGAACAACCAAACGAGGGAATGGACAAGCTTACCGCGACAAATACGCCCGAAGTGGTATCAGGGCCGAGTCAGTGCCTGAGCTTCAGCCGTATCTTATTGATTTGTACGAAGAGTTTCACCACCGTGGTGACGTCAATGTTCTCTGTGAAGGGGCGCAGGGTTTTGGACTGGATATCGACTGGGGAGACTATCCGTACGTCACTTCAAGTAGCTGCATTGTACCTAGTGCTTTAGCTAATGGCTTGCCGTATCAGTCGGTCAAAGAAGTATGGGGTGTTGCAAAAGTGTATGAAACGTATGTCGGTGCAAAGCAATTTGAACCTAGCGACCCTATTTTTGAACAGGTGCGTATGGTGGGTGAGGAGTACGGGGCTACCACTGGGCGCCCGCGCCAGTGTAACTGGCTGAATGTTGATTTGTTGGAAAAAGCTGTAGCTATAAACGGCATAACGCACGTAGTGTTCAGTAAGGTTGACGTCTTGCGTCAAGTGGGAGTTTGGAATGTAATTCAAGGAGGTGTGGTAATAAAATTAGGTTCAGAATCGGAAATGAAGCAGTTTCTCATAGATAAACTTGTAGCTAAGGGCTTGTCCGAAGAAAATATATTCTTCTCAGAGTCGAAAGAAGGTATTTAATTTTTTATAAATTAGATAATATTTCAGACGCTTTAAGGGGCAGGCTTCAGTTCAAGCGTATCTTTGCAACCAGTAGAAAAAATCCTACTTCCGTCGGACTTTTTTCGTACTCGTTTACAAACCTATTTAAAAGTGCTTAAATTCCGGAGGAAAGTTTTCCTGGGAGGTCGTTATGAAAATCCTTACGCTCGACATCTCAAAGCAACTTGCTTTGAGTATGTCCGAAGGCAAGTATCTGGCTATTCCCTGTGAAGCGGATAGCGTGGTTGATCTTTTTGAGTATGTTGACTGCGAGCATCCGGGAGTTATTATTGTTAATGCGGACGCAAACCCGTGGATATTATCGGACATTACGTCACTGCGGTCGCTGCATATTTCGACTCCTGTTATTGCCCTAGCCTCCCCAAGTTGTCTTGAGCGCAGTGATCGGCGTGCGAATTTTCTTGAAAAAGGGGGTAACGATCTTTTTGTAAAACCTTTCGATAGTCGGGAGCTTATAGCCACCGCTGAAGCTTTGTATCGACTTAGTTCGGGTGCGCAACAGGGGGTGCGTGTGGTTGTCCAAACTGGCACCTCACGTATCGAACTCGATAATCGTACGCGCACAATTACCGTAGATGGACAGCCCTTGGAGCTTACCCCTATGGAGTACAATCAGTTTAGGGTTATCATCATCCACTGTGGCAAAGTGCTCAAATTGAAGGATATAGAATTTGAAA
>JAYTZG010000041.1:0-3986 GCA_043742005.1 Minisyncoccota bacterium
GGTGCCAACGTTAACCCACATGCTCGTATGATGAACCGCCGCCGCACCAGCTTCACAGCGAAAGGGCAGCGCAACTTCGCAGCCGCTGTAAAGCGCGCACGATTCATGGCCCTTATGCCATTCATCAAGCATTAATTTGCGTACAAAAAGGCCGACTCAAAGTCGGCCTTTTTGTTGCATTTTCGTTCCGGTATGTAATGATAGGAAATGGAGAGGAGAAGAGTCATGACTGCAATATCCACGTCAGACCCAGCGCCAACGCAGTCTTTATTGTCGGTATGCCCGAAATATTGGCTTGATTACCCAGACCGGCCAACACCCAAGAAGTTCACTCTAAAGCAAAGAATTTTCGGTCCTATGCGGAGCCATACCAATAGAGAACTCGGTCTCTGTGGCCGTCTCTTGTATGGTTGGCTCTTCACAGAGGATCTGTATTATGTTCGTGTTGACCAAGAGCTGAAAGAAAAAGGGCTGTGATTCAGTCTATAAAAGAAAGCCCGCAACACTGAGTGTTGCGGGCTTCAATTATTTACATCACGCTTTGTTCACTCGCTCCGAGTAGTCTCCTGTTTCGGTGTTGATACTTAGTACGTCACCTTCGTTGATAAACATAGGTACCATAATTGTCGCGCCGGTTTCTAGGGTCACTTCTTTAAGAGCCCCGCTAGAACTGTTTCCTTTTACTGCATCCATCGCCTCTTTGACTTTTAACTCCATTTTGATAGGGAACTTCAGTCCGATAACTTCGCCGCCCCAGACCAGTGCATCAATATCACTGCGTTCTTTGAGAAAGCGGCCCTGATCACCAACAAAATCTTCCGTCAGTGAAAAGCGTTCACCCGCCTGACCGGCAGTATGGAACCAATATTCGCCAGGCTTTTTATAGATAAACGTCACTGTGCGAGTTTCCATATCGGCTTCTTCAACCGTCTCGTTTTGGTGGAAAGTCACCTCAAGTGAGCGACCAGACTTCAACCCCTTAAGCTTAGTGATATTAACGGGCTTTCGTTGCTGTTTTCGAAAGACGTGTGTCGCCACCACCAAACAAGGCTCCCCTTCATGGATGATGACTTTTTTCAGAGTTATTTCGTTGTAAGAGAGAATAGCCACAAACGCTAGGATTAAATAATAAGACCATTTATAACAGATTTACAGACAAAGGTAAAACTACCCAAACACCGGGGTAGTGCTACTATGGTAGGACCTGACCAAATGAGTGCAATTCGAGGCGTCCAAGCAAAATATGACGAGGTGTACATTGGTACATTGAGGGGTATTTTACGCCGGACAACAAAGAAGTGCGCCATTTGGGCAGGTCATATTTGGATTAACACATGTTCGGAATCACTTCTATAAATGACATTCAAGATTGGGACGACGAGCGAGTCTTGATGGTTTCGCGCGCGCAGCCATGGCTTTTCTCCGTCCTTGTAGATAGATATCAGGAACCCTTTCTCCGTAAGGCCCGCGCTATTGTCCGTGACCCGCGAGATGCTGAAGAAATAGTTCAGGACGCCTTTACCAAAATCTACGTCTACGCCGACAAGTACGAGCCCCAGTCCGGCGCCAAGTTTTCTTCATGGGCCTACCGTATCCTCATGAACACTGCGTTTACGAGGTACCAAAAACTCATCAAGGAAGGGCAACGGTTTTCCGCCATTGACCCAGAGTTCGAACAATTCATCGGTGAGATGAAAGAACACAGCGGCTTTGAAGAAAAACGCGATGGCATTGAGCGTATTTTAGTACGACTGCCCGAACATCTTTCATATGTACTACGTCTCCACTACCTCGAACGTTGGAGTCAAGAAGATATCGCGAGCGAGACAGGGGAGAATGTCGGTACCATCAAAGCCCGCATCCACCGCGCCAAAGCCGCCTTCAAAAAAGAAAGCCGCGACGGTGAAGCCGAAGCCCTCCTCTAAAACAAAATCCGCCTAGGACGGTCCTAGGCAACTTCGCAACCTTCTATCGTATAAGAGAGTAATAATAGGCATATGCAAACCAAGCTTCACAAAAACATTATGCGCCGAGTCTATTACAGCTATGCTGTTGGCTTTGTAAGCGAGTCGGCCCTCTGGCAAGGCTTTGTTCTTGGGGCGTGTATAGCACTGTTTGGTCGTCTTACGCACGTCGCAGCTATCGCGCGCAACCTAGAAGCCACCAGCGTCCAAAACGCTCCAAGCTTCGTCTTTCACGCGTTTACTAACGCCCTGGCTGGCGGGGAAGTTCTCACTGCTTTGGTCGCAGTGTTCATGATCGGCCTTACCGCATCATTCTTATATCGAGCCGCCCTGGCACTTACTTCAATTCGCAGTACCCAAATGGCTTAATAGCCAAAACAAAAGATAGTAACTAAAGAAAAAGGCCGGTCTTACGACCGGCCTTTTTTGACTATTTATTCTCCCGGCTCCACTTCGTCATCTTTAGTTGCCGATGCTACCGAAGCAGTGTAGCCGCCGCCCTTAGCCTCGTCTTTCATGCACTTACGGATGTTCTTGAGAAGTTCGGTTTTAAGTTTCTTATCACCTCGCAAGGTAGTGCGAGCAGCGTCGTAGCCCCGGCCGAGCTTTACTTCAGTTGATTCGTCACCACCTGGTGGAAGATAAGTGTACGAAGCTCCAGATTTTTTAACCATCTTGTACTTCTCACCGAGCGCGAGTAGCTCGCCTTCGCTTGAGATACCTTCGCCGTAGATAAGGTCGAATTCAGTCGCCCGGAAGGGAGGCGCCACCTTGTTCTTCACGACCTTCACCCGGTGCCGACCACCGACCACCTCTTCACCTTTTTTGATTTGGGCGATACGACGGATATCAAGACGCACTGAAGTGTAAAACTTAAGTGCCTTTCCCCCTGGAGTAGTTTCAGGGTTACCAAACATCACACCAATCTGCATACGAATTTGGTTGATGAAAATAATCACCGTAGTCGACTTCGCTACGATACTTGTGAGCTTACGCAGGGCCTGACTCATTAGCCTGGCTTGCTTACCGACGTGGTGTGCTCCCATTTCACCTTCGATTTCATCACGCGGAGTAAGGGCAGCGACGGAGTCGATAACAATCACAGATATTTTTCCAGTTCGCACCAGCGATTCGACGATCTCAAGTGCTTGTTCACCATTATCTGGCTGCGAGATGAGGAGTTCTTCTAGTTTTACGCCGAGGTTCTTAGCATACTCCGGGTCCATTGCGTGTTCAGCATCGATAAATGCACAGATACCGCCGGCTTTTTGTGCCTCTGCGATAGCATGCAAGGCAAGGGTAGTCTTACCAGAGGATTCTGGTCCGTAAATTTCAATAATTCGGCCGCGTGGATAGCCGCCAATACCAAGCGCATCATCAAGACCGATTGAACCAGTTGAAAT
The DNA here is from genome assembly GCA_043742005.1 of Minisyncoccota bacterium. Taxonomy (GTDB): domain Bacteria; phylum Patescibacteriota; class Minisyncoccia; order Phycocordibacterales; family UBA918; genus OLB19. The sequence continues at coordinate 3,368 of JAYTZG010000041.1, forward strand.
AACTTCAATATCAACTTTCTTGGTTTCGTCCAGCGTCATGATTGAGTCGTCACCAAATTTGGTCTTGATACTACGAAGTGTCTCCGCGATATCACTCATATCACTCTTGTCACCCGCCTTTCGTGCGACCATCGGTGCCTTCTTCGCTCCTTTTGCTTTTGCTGCCATGTTAATTGTTGCTTAGTTGATTAGTATATAAAACTTGCTGGCACATAGACCAAGCGTTTTTGTACCTCGGTGGTTCGTCCATACCTGTCTTGTGCCCGTAGGGTGGCTATAGTATAGCCGTTTTCTAGGATGATTGCTTCCTTGAAATGACCTTGTTTGTCGGTATAAATCAACCTGTCGTTGAGCCACAATCTAGAGATGTTGTAGGCGGTTCCGGCGATTACCACCTGGCGCTCGTTTTTGGGACCTTCTGGTGCTTCGGTGATGACGATTCTTGGTCCAGTGATTAGGAAACGAGCCTGAAACAGTACGAAAAATATCATTAAAAGCACCGCAATCACGACCAGCCAGTACTTGAGAAGTGTCCGAAAAGAGTAAGTGTTGGCCTTGGTGAACGACAACATAGGCTAATTGGGTTCGCGGACTTCGCTGGTGGCGGAAGCTTCGCTTC
>JAYTZG010000042.1:0-9327 GCA_043742005.1 Minisyncoccota bacterium
CTGCCACCTTTGCCACTTCTCTTGGCAATGCCCGATCAAAAAACCCTTCAGTATGAAAACAAATAAATCATTTACCAAGCGTATTAAAGTGACCAAGAATGGCAAGCTCGTCGCACGCAAGCCAGGTCAAAACCACTTTAATGCCCGCCAGACTGGTCAACAGCGACTTCGCCGCAAGCGAACCCAACTCTTGAATCTCAGTAAGAAGATTACACGACGCTTTCTACCCGGAACAGGCGCCTAGCTTCCAAAATCACGGCATCTACAGCGCTGTGTTCACGGAAAAACGTCTCACTGTACAACAAAGTACACCTCGAAACTTTTCCGCCCCACATCACTGCATCTACCGCAATTTTGAAACCAAGGTTACATTAATTATTAAACACTAAACACTTCATTTTATGGCACGCGTAAAAGGAGGCCTCATGGCCCAAAAGCGTCGACGCAATATGCTCGACGAAGTAAAGGGGTACCGTATCGCTCGTTCGAAGAAGAAGCGAGCTGCTCGCGAAGCGATGAACCACGCATACACCTATGCATTTGCTCACCGCAAGGACAAGAAGGCTGACTTCCGTCGCCTTTGGACCGTCCGCATCAACGCCGCACTTATGGCTCACGGCCTCAAGTACAACCGATTCATCAAGGCACTCAAGGATAAGGGCATTGTCCTCGACCGAAAAATTCTCGCTACTCTAGCAGTAGAAAATCCGGAAGCATTCAACCGAGTAGTTGAAGCAACGAAGTAACTAAACTTAAAACCGCCTGGCTTCACCAGGCGGTTTTAGTATTCCCCACTTAATATAAAAAGGGCTCTATCGTCACGTTATACTGTATGAGTAACACAGTACAACGTGTGACTAAAAAAGCCACCTTGCGGTGGCTTTCTTAGTTTCAGCGTTACTCGCGGGCTAAGAGTAGACTTTATAGCATTTAGTTTACTTGCTTTTATGCTATCTACTATTAGTGTCCTGCACCCTGAGCTTATTCTTTACATGGAACGAGTCCTTGTATTGAATTTGTTTCCCGTAGTTCGTCTACCAAGCAGTAAACTTTGAGTGGGTGTAACACAGTAGGTTCTCCCGAAGGGTCCCCTACCAACGCATGAGAGACAAGTCCCTCATACAAAAAACATTATAGTCTCTACAAAAAACAACGCAAGAAGAAATTTCATTTATAAATCACTTTTAAAAGATGTAAATAGAGGTTCAATTTTGAAAAGTTCACTAGCATTAAATCCTCATGTTTTGCTAGTTTATTTCGGCTTTTAGTAAACTCTATATTCAAAAAGTTTCTGCTTTGCGCCGAAATACTTTTCGTATCAGTTGGGTTATGCACATGAATATGTGAATAAAGGTCGAATAACTATAGGGATAAGTACGTCTTATAAGAAAAATTAGACGTCCGCTAAAAGTCTATTTCTATTTCGGCATTAGCTTCTGGGGCAATAGCTGGCGCTCCTAGGTAATCGCGCAATCGTTGGGTGAGGAAAAGGGATGAACGCTCTTCACCCATGGTGACGAAGATTTGTTTGGTTTTGGGCGAGAGGCCACCGTGGACGAAATCCACGAGCTGGTCGCGATCGGCGTGGCCGGAGTAGCCACGAATGGTCGCGATCTTAGCTCTTACCTTTACCTTCATGCCATCGATGAAAACCTGCTTCGCGCCGTCTTGGAGCAAGCGGCCGATACTCCCTACCGTCTGATACCCCACCAAAAGTAGTGTGCAATTCGTATCATCCAGATACTCTTTTTCATGCGCCCGAATCCGACCCCCGTGGCTCATACCGGAGCCAGCGATGATAATCTTGGGACCAGCTACGCGTGAGATTTGAGACGATTCCTTTACGGTCTCGGTAAACGACAGACCGTCAAACTCGAAGATGTCATCGCCGTCTTTAATTTGTTGCTGTATATCCTCTCGCAAGAATCCGACAGAACGACGATAGACCTCAGTCACACGAATCGCCAGTGGTGAATCAAGGAATGTCTTAATTGGGGCAATTTGCTTTGACTCAATGAGGTTGTTAATTTCCAGTAGCATGCCTTGCGTTCTCTCAATAGAAAAAGCGGGAATTATGAGTGTGCCCTTGGTACGAATAGTTTCTTCGATATAGCCTTTAAGCAACTCGGAGCGTTCATGAACCTCTTCGTGCGTGCGGTCGCCATAGACGCTTTCCATCAGCAGATAGTCGTAGTCAGTGGGAATTACCGGTGACCCCAAAAGCGGCTGTGGAATATTGCCAAGGTCACCGGTAAAGACAATCTTCTTGCCACCACGGACGAGCGATACTGTAGCCGAGCCAAGGATATGCCCCGCGTCATTTAGTGTCGCGCTGATGCCGTCACCAAGAGTGAATGGTTCCCCGTACGGTTTTGTTTGCCATAGTGAAAGCGCCATTTGAATATCTTCTGCACCGTAGATGGCTTCACGCTGATCGCGAACAGCTTCCATTTGCATAATCTTTAGGGCGTCTTCAAACATTAGCCTCGCCAAGTCGCGAGTTGGCTGCGTGGAATATATGATTCCCTTAAACCCATCGCGCACAAGTTTTGGGATACGTCCAATGTGGTCGGCGTGCGCGTGAGTGACCAGCAGTACGTCGACAGACTCTGGGCTATAGACAAATGGTTTAGCATTATTTTCGGAAGCAAAATTGCTCCCTTGCTCCAATCCGCAATCAACCAGTAGGGCAAACTTCCCCGTATCGAGCATAAAATTAGCGCCAGTAACAGAACCGACGCCACCATAAAATCCTAATGTAGTAGTCATCCTTACATTCTAAGCCGTAGCGCAGCAAAATAACCGACTAATCCCCCAATCAAGCCGACGACGATATCCTTCATAGTTTCAAAAAAATGGGTATGCGGGTCAAAAAGACCAACTTGCCACTCAAAGAGCTCCCATACCACCATGGCAATGATCAGGGTGCTGAAAATGATAAACGACGTTGGTTTCAGTGGCACATGCTTGAGCGAACACAATGCGTACACACCCAGCACGACAAGAGCTCCTCCCCAGAAGTGCATAATGATATCAAACCACGAGTAGTACCAATAAAGTGAGGTCGCAACAGCCAGAGTATGGATAGTCGCGAAAGATCCCGAAATAAGTAGAAATATCCAAACGATGGCCTGTGGCATACACCAATACTAGCACCCCAGCAGGGAAAGAAAAGCTCTTTTTGTGTCCTTGCAAAACGACGGCGCACGCAGAGCGTATCAGTTCGCTTTTTATAATATGAAAAAGCAGCCCGAGGGCTGCAAAAAGTTGGGTGGTGTGTGACCATGAACGCTAGCTGTTCATTGAGGTGCGACCTCAACTTCACCGTGTTGTGCTAAACAGACCAGGGCAACCCGACTACTGCATGTCATTCACAGAAACCGGTACCGGTTACGTCGCTTTGGGCACTATTGCCACTTCGGTTACTGTCACCACCACCCAATACACTGTATCACATTACCCAAAAGTAAACGCGAATAATTTCACTCCTGGGCTGACTTTTAGTTCTAGAGTGTGTTCGCCAGCTTCAGGGTTCTTAATGAGCTTGTAGAGGCGGCTGGCTTTGACTTGGGCGAGGCCGGCGGGCGCGTCAGCGCCCGCTGCGACCTCTACTCGCTTGCCGTCATGCCAGACTTCAATCGTCCCCCCGGTTTCTGACTCCGCCACCAAATACACCTCCTTGGCATTGTATTTATACAGAACGACACTTGAGTCTTTTGCTTCAGCGTACTCTGGAGTAATGTTCCAAATTCCACCAAAATACAGCGCGTCAGCTTTTAGATCTTTTGGCACAATAAATGTTTGTTCGCCAAACTTACCTGGTGTTCCATTGGCCAAGAATTCATTTCTATATGAACCAAAGTAAGTTTCTGGACTGCGGACATTGCTCCCAGTATTAGTTATCGAGTTCGCCACCAAATCGTTGCTGATTTCTGAATTAGCTCCTAGAACTTCCGACCGCTCCTTGAGCAGCTCTTGAATCTTCATTTCGGTTTCGGCGTAACCTCCTTCCCCAATGTGGTCATAGACAATATTTCCAGTGATATCAATGAGATATTTTCGTGGCCAGTATTTGTTCCCTAGCGCATTCCAGGTCGCGTAGTCATTATCAAGCACCACTGGGAAGTTAATGTCAAATTCTTTCATGGCTTTTTCTACATTCCCTTTATCCTTCTCAAAAGCAAATTCCGGCGTATGAATTCCAATCACAATCAGTCCGTCGTCTTTGTATTTTTCATACCAAGCATTCACATACGGAAATGAACGCTGACAATTAATACAGGAGTACGTCATGACATCGAGCAGTATCACTTGCTTACCCACATAGTCAGCGATTTTTATCGGCTGATTACTGGTATTCACAAAGCCAGCCGGACTCACGATTTCCACATAAGGGTTTCCACTATTTTTGCCCGCCATTCTAGCGATATCGATCGGTTTTGAGTCTGTATTGTCAGGCGACAATAAGACTACCGTACCAGCAACAAAAACCAGCACCACAATAACAACCCCGACGACGTACTCTATTTTCATTCTCTAAATTTTATCGAGTAATTTTTGTTCCACTTTAGTCACGTCAAAGTAGCCATTATCGAGGATCGATGTTTGAAGTTGCTTATCCAGTCCCGACATAATCAGCAGACCCACGAGAACAAACAGCACACCTAGCCCCCGCTTCAGCCAGCCGTTTGGATTAGAAAATCCCGACAACCGGCTAGCAAAACGTTCTCCCAGAAGCGCAATCAAAAGCAAGACGAGAGAAAGTCCGAACACATAGGCCAGTAGGTATAAAGACCCTAAGGCAAAACTAGCCGGCAACACGGACGCTAAAATAACGAAGTAAGTTGGCGAACAAGTTGAGAACACTGGACCGAGGGATGCTCCAATAATGACATCGCCCCAGACGCTTTTTTTCTGATGTCCAGAACCAAGTAATTTGTTTGAGCGTATTGTCGCTTTTGAAAGACCAGGTATGCTTTCCCAGACCTTCGGTAAGAGTAGGGTCACTCCAAAGAACACTAGGATGGTTCCCGAGAGATAAGTCCAGAATGCTTGGGGTACCGTGATGAAGGCGGTGGAAATCTTCAGAAGAAAAGTGAAGACAATAACCGAAACCGCCAAAGACGCCACCACAATATATGGTGTCGCCTTGCTTCTACCCGATGCCGATGATCCAATCACAACTGGAAGCAACGGAAGAATGCACGGAGCCAAGACCGTCAGCACTCCCGCTATAAAGGCTATCGCGAGAAACGTCATGCTTATTTAAGTTTCTCGGTTACTGAAGTAAGGGTATTGCCACCGCTCCACTTCATGATTTGATTACCAGAAGCATCAACCTGCACGAGAGTGTGCTGCATAGTCACACCGTACTTTTGCTTTAAGTCTCCTGACTTGTCGTAATCCACTTCAAGAATCGTCACGCCTCCAGGAATGGCTGACATATTGGCTTTGATATCTGCGTCAAGCGCTCGACAAGTCGGACACCATGATGCTTTAAAGAAGAGTACCACCTTGCCATCTTTTGCCATCGCAAGTTTAGTTGCGTCATACATCTCATAACTTCCCTTACTCATCATGGCGCCGTCTTTCTTTTCCATCATGGCACCACCCTCCATAGCGACCTTTTCTTCCATCGCTTTCTTTTCCATCACGACCTTTTCTTCCATCATCTTTTTCTCTTCCATCGCTTTCTGCTCCATCATGGCTGATTCTTTTTGATTGCTTTGCACCATAAGAATACCCAATCCTCCGACGACTACCACCGCAACCACAATCCATATGCCCTTGTTCATATAATTAAATTTAAAACTAAAAAACCTCAGTACCTGAAGTATAGAGGACTTTACATAAAATGTAAAGTAAACTTTACATCAGTTGGGGATACTTTATGTGGGGCTTTATTCTTCGTAGTGACGAGTAAAGAGCTTGGCTACTACCATGACCACGAGAGCCACCGCTATCCAGGGATCGATAGCATGGGCAAAGCCTTGCACAACAAGCGCCACCATTAGTACCCCCAGTCCCGAAAGATACGCCACCCGGCCAGATTTCATTTTGAGCAGTACTTCACGCTCATCATGCGCAGTCTCTTGCATGACAAATCCAGCCCAAACCAGAAGAAGTATTACCACCAATAAAAGCGCTGTCATCTCACCCATCATAGGCATCCAAAACGGCACCAGGTCAGCTAGGGCAAGGAGGAAAAAAGCCAAGACAATCGCGACTCCACTGTGTAGATAATTTTTATTCATACGTAATACTAAATAATGATTCAACGGACGTCGAAAAAACCTTTGCTAACTTCAGAGCCAATAATACCGACGGGGTGTAGTTTCCTTTTTCAATAGCAATAATAGTCTGGCGTGTCACACCAACTTTTTGTGCTAACTCTTCCTGTGTCATACCAGCCTTAGAGCGGCTGGCATGCACTTTATTCTTAATACTCTCATCCATGTGTACTATACTATAGCATGTATAGTTGACTTTACAAGTTATATAATTATTTTTTGTACTGCTTTATCACCACATACAGGACATAGAGGCTTCCGAGTAAGCCTACGGTAGCCAACCAAAATATATAAGCGGCGAAGTGTTCGTGCCAATAAGCGCCAATAACAATGCCGATAAATAGTGCAGTCAAGCGCGCAACGGCCATCTGCCAAAAGTGAAGTTTGATCATAATCGTTTATTTGCTAGTAACCCAGACTTTAAAGAGGAAGCGACTAAGGATAAGTCCGCTAAGAAACACTGATCTCCTGATTTAAATATATTCATACGCAAGAGTTAATAATAATAATTGTACCACTGTCTATAACGCAAGAGAAAAAGCGCCTCATTAAGATGAGACGCTTTTTCTATCGGAACCACAGACGCATGCCCCTGACGTGAAAGTCAAGTGGGTACCGTTTCCGATTCGTGTCAGAAATCTGTTGCCAGTTCTCTTTACTCCTCGCGACTGCAGGCAACCCTGATGCGATGTATTCTGGAACATACGTATTGTGGTTCCATATATAAGTATACTACTGAATTTAAAACTGGCGAGTGGATAAAACACCGGTCAAATTTACTAACTTTAAAAGAGTAATCGGAAGAGTGTGCCAGGCACGAGACGCGCAAGAAAAAAGCCGCGAGGTGTACAAGGGTACATTGAGCGGCTTTTTTCGCAGCGTAACGAAGTGAATGGTGTGCTATTTCGATTACTCGTTTGCGCCGTCGAAATTGATGTCGTAGAGGATTTTTTCTTGGGCAGTTACGTAGTTCATGATTTCTTCATCCTTGAACCAGATGACAATTTCTCGTTCGGCTTCTTCTGGAGATTCTGACTGGTGCACGAGGTTTCGGACGGCTCGATTTTCAAACGTCGCGTGTGAGTAAGAGTCAAGGGTGTAGTCACCGCGGATTGTTCCCACATCTGAAGTTGATGGTTCGGTAGTTCCCACAATCTTGGTCACTACTGAAACTGCCTTATTACCTTCCAAGATCATCGCTACCACTGGAGCCGCGGTCATATAGCGCACAATGGTGCGAATGATGTCCTTGCCGTATTCAGCTGGTTCCTTGGTAATCTCCTTACCTTGAGCAGTGAGTTCAGCGACAATTCCTTCTCCCTTTCGCTGGTACCAGGCGTCGTCTTTATTATAGTGGACGAGAAGTTGCGCTTCAGTCGCCACAATCATCTTCATCGCTGAAATCTTAAGACCAGTGTTTTCAAACCGCTTAATAACCTCACCAACGAGACTACGCTGGACAGTATCTGGCTTTAGAAGGACTAATGATCGTTCTTGATGTGGAAGTTTACCCATATATAAAGTTAAAAATTACGGGCGCAGTATAGCAAAATAGCCAGAAAACACAAAGCCTGTACATTTGTGCAGGCTTTGTGTTTTCTAGGCTTATTAAAGTTTCTATTTACTTGGCTTGGTTAAAATCACTGGGCCGGCTTTGGTGATTGCTACTGTATGTTCAAAGTGGGCGCTCCAGGATTCGTCTTCGGTGTAGACAGAGTAACCGTCGCCATCGTCGTCGAAAAAGACGTCGGCACTGCCCATGTTTACAATTGGTTCAATAGCATACACGTGTCCGACCTCAATGAGCGGACCCGATCCGGCACGACCGAAGTTGGGAATGGTTGGTTCTTCGTGTACGGCATATCCAACTCCATGACCACAGAGCACTTCTACTACTGAGAATCCGCGTGACTCTACAAGCGTTTGTATAGCATGACTGATATCACCGATGTGATTCCCAGCCACAGCCTGCTTGATACCGAGTGCCAGCGCTTCTTCGGTAGCCGCGAGAAGCTTCTTAGCCTCTGGAGAAATCTCCCCGACTCCAACTGTAATCCCTGCGTCGACGATCATTCCTCCGTGCGCTATCGACATATCCAAGTTGACGGTGTCGCCTTCTTTCAATATAACGTCTTCACTCGGTACACCATGCTGCACACAGTCGTTGACTGAAACACAGATGGACGCTGGATATGGGGCATCAGCAAAGGTAGGGTGGTATCCAAGGAGGACTGGTTCAACTTGATATTTCTCCACTAATTCCATCGCCAGGTCATCGACATCAAGTGTGGTCATGCCTGGCTTCAGTGCCGCTGCTAATTCACGCAACATACGACCAAGAATCCCGCCCGCTTCCTTCAAGATTTCAATTTCGGCTGGTGTCTTTTTGGTAATCATAATTAAGCAAGATTAAGGGCCTCCAATATCTGTGCATGAACACCTTCGACAGTGTCAGTGCCGTCAATATCGTGCACTGTGGTGTCAGGGCGCACACGGTAATAGTCCAGTACAGGAAGTGTGTCTTCACGATACCAACGCAGGCGCTCTTCAATTGAAGCTTGAGTATCGTCAGCTCGGGCGCGGCTTTGCATGCGTTCTCGCACAACTTCTTCTGGCGTATCTAAATTAATGACGTGGACGTCGTTTCTTTCAAAAAATGCCAAGGCTTCTTCGAGAACATGAGCTTGAATGACTGTTCGTGGGAAACCATCAATCAATAAGTGACTCTTGGAATCGAGCTGATCAAGCATCGCCTCACCCCACAAAATGTGCGTGAGAAAGTCTGGCTGCAAAGCTCCAGAATCAAGCGTCGCAGCGACCTTTTTTTCGGCATACGTCTCGCTGCGGGCGGCCAGTGAGCGGAAACGACGGCCAGTCTGAATATCTACCACTCGACGTACCGGGTCCTTTTCCACCATTGTCTTGTCGAGCTTATCAATCTGGGTTCCCTTTCCGCTTCCTTGTGGGCCAATAAAAATTACTGTGAGTGCGCGCATGACTTACGAAATAAGATAATTAAAAACTTGTTGCTTCACTT
>JAYTZG010000043.1:0-39160 GCA_043742005.1 Minisyncoccota bacterium
CTCGGCGCCCAATTCCACCCCGAACTCCAGGCTCGCCCTCTGGCACCACATCCGCTCTTTACAGCCTTTGTCAAAGCGTCCTACGAAACGAAGTAGGTAAAGGGGTGATTTTCTCCTCTTTAAAGTACAGAAACTTTATGGTAGTCTAGTGGGCGCATGGCTTTGCCTTGCGCTACTACCAGCACTTAAGTGCACACAATCCTTGGCGGATGTCTAATGGAAAGCAAAGCTTTCTTGAACTGCGTTCGGAAGCAATATATGAGCAAGCTTCTATATTCTTCCTCACTTGTCCAAGGAGGACTAACGTCCTCCCTTTAGACCCCGTCAAAGGACAGATCTTGGCGGATCGTCTAATGGTAGGACGCCGGTTTTTGGTGCCGTCTATCGGGGTTCGAGTCCCTGTCCAGCAGCTCTTAGCATAAAATCCCCGGTAAGGGGATTTTTGCTTTAGAGCTGCTAGGACAGCACAGTCCGGGGGACTGTGCGTAGCGACAAGGTGTACTGGTCATGTAAGTAAACTTTCTAATCCTGCATTCGCAGTTTGAGTATGAGTAAACTCCTGCTCAACTACTCATTTGAATTAGTAACGATCGAGATTCCCTGTCCATCAGCAATCAGCAGGCCACAAATGTGTATGCATTTGTGGCCTTTGCTGTGCATCTAAATAAGAGGCTATTTAAAAAGTTATCAGCTTTGCTATTATGCGCTTGGTTCTCGTGATATTGTTTATTAGTAATGATCAACTTTAAAGATAAAGAATGGCAGAAACGAGCCATCGTCCCTGGTGCGGCCCTGGGAGTGTTCGTCTGCATCTTTCTAATCGGTTTAATCGATTTTGGTACCGTAACGTATTCTAGGGAAGACGCTCGTGACGAAGAGAATAAGGAGCAGACAGCTGCAGAGGCGACTGAAGAGGCGTCACCGACTTGGCCTGCACTGCTTGATACAGCAGCTTATGATGAGCGCATGCTCGCTCTCGCTCAATATAAGTCTTCGTCAACCACAAAACTCAAGTACTCCAGCACTACCAATGTACGTATCGAAGGAAAGGCCTGGCCGACAAAAGCAGTATACCCACACGGCGGCGCGATTCTGCCGTTTAAGCGTATCCTCGCTTTTTATGGGAATTTATACTCAACCCGTATGGGTATCTTGGGTGAATTGCCGCCGGATCAAGTTTTGGCAAAGCTAGAGGCAACTAAAAAAATATGGGAGACCGCCGATCCTACCACTCCAGTCATGACAGCAATCCATTACATTGCCATCGTTGCTCAGGCTGAAGGGGGGAGGGATGGAATGTATCGTGCCGTGATGCCAGAAACAGAGATTGAAAAAGCCTATGCCATGGCAAAGCAATCAAATAGTATCTTCATTATCGACTTGCAGGTTGGGAAGAGTACGATTCAAGAAGAACTACCGAAATTTCGGAAGTATCTAGAGCAGCCAGATGTGCATTTAGCGATTGATCCAGAGTTTTCAATGAAGACTGGCGATAAGCCAGGAGACGTTGTCGGCACCTATGATGCTGCTGATGTGAATTATGTAATCAACTACCTCGACCAGATTATTAAAGAAAAGCAGTTGCCACCCAAGGTGTTCGTTATACATCGCTTCACCCAAAACATGCTGACGCGCTCGTCCCTTATTGTCCCAAGCGAAGACGTGCAAGTTATTATCGATATGGATGGATGGGGTCCGGCGGCAAATAAAATCGGCACTTACAATCACTTCGTGGCCCCGGATCCCGTACAGTTCACCGGTATTAAGCTTTTCTACAAAAACGATCTCAAACCACCTAGTACTGGTCTATTGACGCCAAGTCAGGTGCTCGGACTTACTCCTATTCCTATCTACATTCAGTATCAATAAGCAAAAGATGGTCTTTGGAAAGACGATCGTACTACAGTGTATCGGACCCAATATTGTCTTGGACACTACGGTGCTTCCCCCGGAGGACGGACCTCCGGGAGTAGAACACCCGTGCTCGTTCGGGCGCTTCTAGTCACTGTCTGGCTATGTGTAAAGTTGGAATATTTTAGATCTGTTACCGTTATTTGTATGATTTTGTTTTTTCCGGCTATGTAAAATTGTGGGGGAAATGATAGGGATTTTGGGTTGGCATTAGCTGCAGTTGCCAGCAGTTTTGTCACCTCAAAATTTAAATCTGTATCTACAACCACGGAGGCCACTCCTTCTATCTGGAGAACAACCGGGTCTATTTCCTGGCCAACTAAAAATGAGACTTTGCTATTTTTTGTAATGTTCTTGAACTTCCGGCTTTCTTTTGAAGTGAGAATAAAGATGTCAAGCTCTTTATTGAGTACGTAGTAGACAAAGGCTGTTTGAGGAGAGTTATCTTCATGGGAGGAGGTGGCGAGTACTCCTAGTCTATTGGCGCGTAAAAAGTTTACTGCTGCGGGGTTTTTGAAAATTTCTTTATGAAGATTTGAAGTAGTTTTTGCGTGCATGGTTATATTCAAGCCCACTTATCATTACTATAGTTGTATTGTGAGTCTACTCCTTAAGCGTGAGATGTAAAGGACGTAATTATCTAAACGCGCTCCGCTAGCCACAATCTCGGCATAATAAATGTATGAAAGCTACACTAAATGAACTCTTTAGGGATTTGGGTATATAATCAACATATATGGCTGATTGGGATAAATTAGAGACTAGTGGTGACGTGGAAGACCGGCGTGCAATGTCGCGAGGGAAAGTGCTTGGAGGCGGTATTGGCGGGGTCGTCTTACTAATGGGGATTACGTATCTTATGGGCGGGAATCCTCTGGATGTACTGCTTCAGACTGATCCTTCGGTGTTCACTCAATCTGTTACTCCAGCAGAGGATGTTACGCAATTTGAAGGCAAAGATTCTTACGAGACATTTGCTAGTGCGGTGCTTGGTTCAAATAATGATTATTGGCAGAAAGTCTTTGCTGAGGAAGGTGAATCATATACTGCGCCAAAGCTCGTCCTCTTCAGGGGTCAGACCGACTCTGCGTGTGGTGGTGCTGAAAGTGCGGTAGGGCCGCATTATTGTCCTAACGATGGAAACATCTATCTAGACGAGACATTCTTCGAAGAACTAACCGCACGTTTTGGTGGTAGTGGCGGCGATGTGGCGCAGTCATATGTGATTGGACACGAAGTTGGGCACCATGTACAACAGCTTCTTGGCTTGCTTGAATCAGAGACAACCAATAAAGCATCAATCAATACAGAATTACAGGCCGACTGCTTTGCGGGTCTATGGGAAGGTAGCTTAAAGGATAGGGGAGTTTTTACACCCGGAGAGATTAAGGAAGCGATCGATGCTGCGGCTGCTGTAGGCGACGATAATATCCAAAATAGAACCCAAGGCCAAGTCCAACTAGAAACATGGACGCACGGATCTTCAAAAGAGCGAGTAGCAGCGTTTACCAAAGGTTACGAAACCGGAGATCTAGCGCAGTGTCTATAGTATTCACCGCCTTTAATTACATGGTTCTACGGAGGAAGGACCTCCGAGGGAAACATTGCTAATGTCTCAATCACATATCCCTCATATTTTTTGACATCCTACTCCGTAGGGGCCATGGTGGCGTTATGCAACTTGATATGAAGATAAGAAGGTTACTTTCGTAATATGTGTTTTTCAGCAGCCGCCAGTCTAGCCGCCGGAGGAACGCTCAGTGTCGTGGGCGGCTTGACGTTGGCTAAGGTCAAAAATAAATCCGAACTGCCTTTTGCTAGCATTCCGCTTTTATTTGGTATTCAGCAAGCTATCGAAGGTGCCGTGTGGCTCTCTTTTGGTTCTCCTGTTTTGAACACCATAGCCACCTATGCGTATTCGATGTTCTCTCACGTGCTGTGGCCGGTATTTGTCCCGTTCGCGGTTCTGATGATAGAGAAAGATCCTGTGCGGAAGAAGGTTTTGCGCCTGTTTTCGTTCGTCGGTCTTGCGGTCGGATTGTATCTGCTGTACTTCCTTTTGATCGATCCGATTAAGGCGCATATCGTCAACAACAGCATTGCCTATCAATCTCCGCATCTGTACGCATACCTCATGATGTCGCTCTACCTCATAGCTACGTGTGGGAGTTGTCTGGTATCGAGCCACAAAGTCATTAGGATATTTGGAAGTGTTTTGTTTATTTCGTTCGTTATCGCCGCCTGGTTCTTTATCGAAACATTCCTCTCTGTCTGGTGTTTCTTTTCTGCTATCCTCAGCATCATCGTTTACTAGTATTTCCAAAACAAATCCACAGGTCCCATATTCGGTTGAAGTGGCACAACATTAGATAACAGTTTCGCCTAGGCCTAGGCAAAATAGTCAGAGCCTCCATTTGCTCTGATTGACAAGTATTACTCTTTAATCAAAGTCTCTGCGTCGTACTAGATTCGCAGCCAGCTAAATAATATTTACAGCTCCGGCTTGTAATCGTTCCTATTTTTAGGCGGCATTATAGGATATGTCTTACGAATCAGAAATCGCTGTAGACAGTAGATCGATGTTTTTGAATTGATGTAATAATTTATGAAATATCTCTACACTTTCATCGTCCTCGCTGTCATTTTTTTAGGTGGTTATTACGGGTATGTTTATCTCAAAGAAAACCCTCCAGAATTTTTGATTAAACTGGCCACGAAAACTAAAGCCCCACCACCTTTGCCTGAGGGTAAAGAGGCTCCTTTGCAAACTACGGATGGGTTCGTTACTACAATTTTCTCTAGAGACACCCCCGGCGCCCGAGTCTTGATTCGCGACCAAGACAAAAATCTACTGGCGTCACTTACAAAAGAAGGAAAGATTGTCGCGTTGCCAGATAAAGACAACAACGGAGAGGCTGATTCTACCAAGGTCATAGTTGAAGGTCTTGATAGACCGCACGGAATTCTCGTGCGCTGTGAAAGTGAACAAGGGACTTTAGGGAAAGACTGCACACTGTTTGTTGCCGAAACGGTAAGCCTTACGTCGTATGAGTACAATGCCGAAACATTTAGTGTTTCTAATAAACAAAGACTGCTAGAGTTTCCTAGTGATGGGGGTCATTTCACCCGCACACTTTTAATGCACCCTAATGATGTAGAGTTGCTCATTAGTGTGGGCAGTTCTTGCAACGTCTGTACCGAAAGCGATCCGCGCAGAGCCACCGTCTTGTCATATAACCTCAAGACTAAAGTGCAAACGATCTTCGCTTCAGGCCTGCGAAACTCAGTCTTCTTGGCGATTGATCCGATAACAAGTGCAGTCTGGGCAACTGAAAACGGAAGAGATGTTATAGGAAACGATATCCCACCGGACGAGATAAACATTGTTGAGTTTGGAAAGCATTATGGGTGGCCGGATTGCTATGGAAAAAATGTATTTGATTCAGATTTTAGTGACGCAAAAGAGCCTAGGATTTGTGAATCAGCCACTCCATCACATATTGATTTGCAAGCTCATTCGGCTGCTTTAGGTCTCGCGTTTATTCCTGAAGAGGGCTGGCCAGATTATATGGCCGGGGATGTATTGGTTGCCTATCATGGATCGTGGAATAGAGATGTGCCAACAGGATATAAAGTAGTACGCATTGAACTTTCCAAAGAAAAAGACAGAAACGCCGAAAGTGAAGCTATCGATTTCTTGACTGGCTTTCTTGCCGACGGTCAAAAAACGGGAGAAG
Organism: Minisyncoccota bacterium; assembly: GCA_043742005.1. GTDB lineage: Bacteria > Patescibacteriota > Minisyncoccia > Phycocordibacterales > UBA918 > OLB19. The sequence continues at coordinate 5,649 of JAYTZG010000043.1, forward strand.
CTCTCGGCCGGCCGGTAGGATTGTTGGTTGAGCCTGGTGGTGTTGTTTACGTTGCCGACGATCGAGCGGGGGCAGTCTACAAAGTCAGTAGAAAATGAATTTTTGTAAAACACTTGCTATCCGAAGCTTCGACTGGGACTCTCCTGGGCAACTAAATTGAATTTTTCTGTAATCTAAACCTCGCTCGGACGTCATTATAAGTAAGATGAATTACAAACTTGTTTCGATTTTTGCGGTGCTCCTGGTTGTTCTAGTAGGGGTTGCTAGCGCGTTTTACTTTTCGCCCATGTTGCCGGTGACGGTTGTTCCCGATACTACAGTCGCTTGCACTGAAGAGGCAAAGGTTTGCCCTGACGGTTCGTCAGTCGGACGAACCGAGCCAAACTGTGAGTTTGCTCCTTGCCCAGGGGTACCGCCCGTAACAGAAGCAACTACTGCCGCCCTGAACCAAAAGATTTTTACTGGCGGCGTATTCATCACACCACTAACAGTTGTTACCGATAGTCGCTGTCCAACTGATGTCACATGTATTTGGGCGGGGGAAGTGACACTTAAGACAAAACTTGAAAAGGGTAGTGCAAGCAAGGAAGTTGTTTTGAAAATGAACGTACCGACTACCTTTGAAGGTACGTTTGTTACGCTCGAATCAGTTGCGCCAGAAAATAATTCTAAACAACCGTTTGCAAAAGAGGAGTATCGCTTCACCTTTCGGGTAACACAAGACGGCACTGCGCCGCCGACAAAAACAGGAACTATCAGTGGTAAGGTGACAACCAGTCCAACGTGTCCCGTGCAGCGCATTCCCCCAGAACCACAATGTGAACCCAAGCCCTACGCTACGGCTATCAAAATCAGAGCAGAAGGCACTACTGCAGTTATAAAGACCATACAGAGTAATATCTCAGGCGCGTTCACGGTCAGTCTGCCTGTTGGTTCATACGAACTCGAAGCGGTCACTGAAAATAACGCCATTTTCCCCCGCTGTGAGAAAACTCTAGCTGTAGTAAAAGCTGACAAGACTACTACCACTGACATTTCTTGCGATACGGGTATTCGCTAGCATCAGCGCCTGCTTAAATATATAAATAAAAAGCCAAATAAAGCACCAAAAACCATCCCTACCAGTACTTGAAACCAAGTGTGAACATGTAGAATAATTCGAGAGTATGAGACTGCCGCAGTAGTCAGAATCCCTATAGCTATGATTAGGTATTTGTAAGTTGGTTTAAGTCGCGACGACAAGAAGCAAACAACAATTGCTAAAAAAGTGACACCAGCGGCGTGTCCACTAGGGAAGGCATATCCGGAAGCGATAATCAGTGAATCAGCCGGTCTGGCTACCTGAAAGTAGTTTTTGGCAATTGTCACGGCAGAAAATAATCCGATCGAAGAGATTAACAGTGAGAAGGCTTTTTGGCTCGCTTTAATTTTGAAAAGAAGTAGGACTATTAGCAGTAGGCAAATAATCAGAGTAGGCGTGCTAGCTACTTTGGTGAAAATAAAAACTCCTAATGGACTCATGAGGTACAGTATACAAAAATAAAACTCAATAGGTAGTTGTTCGGTTTAGCAAAACGCTACTTGCATCCAGAACTGTAGCAGTTGCTTTATTTCCCCGAGGACGGACCTCCAGGAGCAGGAAAATCTGAGACCCGAAAAAGTCACATTAAGCGTATCATTTAGAGTTAATAGACGGTAAGTGGCGACCCTGCTGTTGTCTAGTGTGTCCGCATCGGTGATATAATCAACTAAGCTCTCATTTTATATATAAATAACTTCAATATTCTATGACTATACTTTTACTTTCTTTGGCTGGTGTGGTGATTTCTGTTGTTGTCGGCATGCTTTGGTACAATCCCTCAACGCCGATGGGTAGGATTCACATGCGGTACCTCGGTTTTGACATACTGTCTCCTGAAGAACAAAAGAAGCTAATTGAAGAAGCAAAACCGAAGATGCCAAAGATTTATACTGGGCAAATGCTGCTCTCGCTACTAACTTCAACCTTCACAGTTTTTGTCATTACTATGAGTGTGCAAAATGGCGTGCCACTTGCGATGGCAGTGATGTTTCCGGTACTGGGTTGGCTGTGCTTTACCGTACCAGCTGTAGGTAGCGGAATTCTCTGGGGCAACCCGGAAGGAGAATTGGCCTGGAAGAGATTTTTCTCCGAGACACTCTGTACTTTGGTGACTATCCTATTAATTGCCCTCCTGGTTAGTTTTTTCTTCTGAAGTAAGCCTATTTCTGGAAATTCCTTGACAAAAAATAGATTAGGTGTATTATATAGGTTCAAATCAGAATCTTGTTAGGCGAAGTTATATTTGCGTAGTACAGAGGGTTTGAACTTAATTAGTTTATACAAAAACATGCAAACAGGAACTATCGCTCGTTTAAATAATGGGTACGGATTTATCACTCGAGAAAGTGGAGACAAGGATCTTTTCTTTCACGTCAACGAACTCCAAGGTGTCGCTTTTGACGACCTTCGAGAAGGAGACAAGGTACAATTCGAAGTTGGTGAAGGTCCAAAAGGCCCTAACGCAACAAACGTGAGTAAGGTAGCGTAAGTTACACTCAGGTAAACAAAAAGCACCCGCAAGGGTGCTTTTTATTTTCCTATTTTGCTAGGACCTACGCAAATGAGTGCAATTCGAGGCGCTCCAAGCAAAACACGACGAGGTGTACATTGGTACATTGAGGAGTGTTTTGCTAAGGACAACGAAGAAGTGTGCCATTTGCGCAGGTTCTATTTGCTTCGTTTAAAACAGTCGAGACACTTTAGGTTACTGGTGTCGCGCGGAGTAAAGGGGAGTGATGTGATAGCTCCTCCGCAACCAGCGCATTGCCAGGAGCCAGAAAACTTTGGCTTGTCACCGGAGTTTGAAGACGGTGCAACAGCTGGACCGAATCCATCATCAAAGTCGGGTTCGCCGGCGAGGCCCGCTTCAAAGGGAAAGTCGGGAGCTTCTGGAGCTGACGACATTTCCGGTGCTGGTGCAGAACTTCCATCCTTTTGCTTACTGTAGCAAGCGCGACAGGTCAGTCCTGACTCACTGCGTGGCTGAAATGGGAGTTCGGTAATCGCTCCTCCGCACGTACTACATTTCCAATTTCCTTGATGCATATTGCTATAACTATTATTTAACGGAATACAGTATACCGTATTTGTTTTTGTTGTGTCGATGTCGGTGGTTTCTTGTTAATACAGTTAGTTTTTAGATAGTAGGACACACTGTTGTAGAAAAATTTGTAAGGAAAGTGCTTGACGTACGACTATTATATGTAGAGGTGTCATAGGTTGCGATATGACAGACACTCTCTCGTCTTACTAATTTATTTAGAAAAAATATGACTACAATTCAAAGTACCCTTATAAAAGGGACACTGTTCGCTGTAGGAACAGTCGCCTTGTTCCTTGGTGGAATGCCTGCATTTGCAGCCAGTCCAACCTGGGATCTCGAAGGAAGTTACGTTCTTAATATGAACTATCTAGGGAGCGATTATCCGCATGATGTTACGTTAACACAAGACAATCTCGGTGCTCTTGCGGGAAACGGTGGCAGTCCCGCTAGTGCTAATGTCTACACATGGGTGGTGACTTCGGGTGCTGTAAGTGGAAACACTTTCCACATGTACGCTAACTACACCGCTACTGCTGATGCCGTGGTACCTCTTACTGTAATGCACCTTGTTGGTGTTGTTGCGTCTGATGGAACACTTTCAGGAACCTGGAGTGATAATTATCAAGGTGGCGTTAGGACTGGAACATTTGCCTCAAGTGAAGGAGTGGCTTTGCCACTTGGATCACTGGCGGCGGAAGACTTCGGCGTGGTTAACTACGATACTGGCCTAGGAATCCTTAAGGGCTATACGGCAGGCTTCGGCCTCACTGACGCTACCTTTGCTGGTGTGCAGTCAGTAGTGGTACAGCTCTTTAGCGGAGCAACCTTGTTGCAAACTAACACTGCAACAGCTCAGGTCGGAGTTGATATCGTAGGCAATCAGATATCATCACCGTTTGATGTTTCAGGAAACTTCAACTACGTTACTGATGGCTACTGGACCAATGTCCGTGAGCTGCAGTACGGTCAAAGTACTCCAGCGACTCGTGTCGTAGCAACAGTAGTACTAGCAAACGGTAAGACGGTAACCGCTGAGAATCTTATTCTCACCGGCGACCCGACAACAATTTACCCAGTTGTAGTACCACCGGTAGTGACGACACCAACTGATAAGAATCAATGTAAGAGCGGTGGCTGGAAGACATTCACCACTCCTTCGTACAAGAATCAAGGTCAGTGTGTTGCCAGTACAGTTCGACAGAATCATAGGGACTAGTGTTTAGTTGATTAAAACGACCAGCAAAGGCTGGTCGTTTTTTGTAGTAAGTCAGAAGGGCATTTTAGGAAATGATAAAAGGGGTTCGCGCATAGCGCGAACCCCTTAGGTTTTGAAAGGTGCTGTTACAGTGGTTAGCTTGCGGGCAATCCTTCGGCTGGTGTTTTTGGGCCGCAAGACAATTTCCCGGGTCCTGCGGACTGACCTGGGCAGGTCACGCAACTTGGCTTTGAACACTCCCCGTTGAGATTTGTAAGTCAGTAACCACATGCAGAGTGTAATGACTCCTGAGTATATCCAATAAGGCTCCGGCCAAATGATGTAGAGAATGGTGAGCGTTAAAAACGCCGTAACTCCATAGACTCCGCGAAGTACAGCAAACGTACCGAATCGATTTGGTATCTTCGGAGCTGCCTCAGACGACTCTGACGGGAACACTAACTTATCTTGCAGGAAGTAACCGGACGAGAGGTTAAAAGCGGTCCCCATCGCGACAGCCGGGATAAAGGCTATCCAGCTGTTAAAGCTGTAAATGATGCTGTTTTGAATCGCCCAGTCTCCACCACGGGTTATTAGTTGCACCAATAAGTATGGCAGCAAGAGTGCTAATTTGTGCAGTACGGTAAAGTTTTGCTCCATTTGAAGAACCTCCATTTTCTACCAAGACAATATCACAACACCCAAAAGCCGCAAGAAATGTATTTCTGCTATAATGCCGGTATATTCGTAACTGACACATCGTTATGCAGAAATATTTGATCCTATTTATGGCGCCGGCCGCCAACCTAGAAGAATGGCTGAAGCAACCAGAAGAGATGCGAAAAGCTGATGAGGAGAAGATGAAGGCACAGTGGGACGCTTGGATGGATGTTAACCGAGCGATGTTTACTGGTATGACGGCCGGTGCGGGTAAAACTAAACGAGTGACAGAGTCCGGCGCTACTGATGTGAAAAATGACGTGATGCTGTTTTCGATTGTGGAAGCAGAATCCCATGATACTTTGGCCAAAGCCTTTGAAGGACATCCGCACTTTGGTATTCCGGGAGCGTGGATTGATATCATGCCGGCAAATGCGTTGCTAGGGATGAACTAAGAACCCTAGCCTTTATGCTTTCCCCAAAGAATAATCAACTCCATGGCATTACACTAAAGATGCAGGTGGAAGAACTGGTCGAAAAATACGGCTGGGAAGAGTTGGGACAGAAGATTAAAATAAAATCATTCCAAAGTTCGCCCAGTGTGAATTCCAGTCTGACTTTTCTTCGTAAGACGCCGTGGGCGCGAGAGAAGGTGGAGGGGCTTTACATTTGGACATTTTTTAAGCGAGACGGGACGAGGAAGGAGGGGTAAAACGGGGGCGGGCTGACGCCCGCCCCCGTTTTACACAGGTACCATCGTCGCAAGTACGTTATACTATATGCATATGAATACAAATGTTATGAAAAAAGATGTCTTGGCACTGCTCGTGCTGGGAGTCTTGGGCTTCCTTGCCTTTTTACCGTCGACCACACATGCGGCGTGTATCTTTACTAAAGACTTACAAGAAGGATCGATGGGGGATGATGTTAAGTGTCTCCAGCAGTACCTCAATGCTAACGGCCACGTTATTGCAGCAACTGGTCCTGGTTCAGTCGGAAAGGAGACGGGAGAATTTAAGACTCTTACTAAAGCCGCGCTTATCAAGTGGCAAACAGCCAATGGTATTAAGCCTGCTACAGGATTCTTTGGTCCTCTATCACGGGCTAAGTATCGAGTAGCTGTCGGAGAAGCGACCGCACCAAGCACACCGACCACTCCTTCCGTACCACCAACAACCGGAACAACTATCAGTAACGCTGACGTCGCAAAACTAGTAGCTGAAATTACTCGTCTGAAAGCAGAGCTAGCCAAAGCAAAAGCCAACCAGACTGACTCAAACAGTAAAGACGATAGTGATGTAAAAGACCGTCTTGGTGAAGTTCTGGATCTTATAGATGACGCCAAAGATGCTATTGATGACCTTGATGACCCAGACCTTATTAGTGATGCTGAGGATTCCTTAGACGATGCTCGCAATGACTTTGACGATGCCGTACGCGCATTTCTTGACGAAGACTATAGTGATGCCGAGGACTTCCTAGACGATGCTGAAAACAACGCTGACGATGCCCTAGATATTGCCGGAGCATCTTCAGATGAGAGTGATGCCGAAGATCGCATCGACGAAGTAGATGACCGCATCAATGATGTAGAAGATGAGATTCAACAAGCAGACGACGACGGTGAAGCGACCGGCGACTCAGAAGACATTCTGGACGAGGCGAAAGATGTTCTCGATGACGCACAAGCAGCGTTTGATGACGAAGAGTATGATGACGCACTTGATTTGGCCGACGAAGCTGACGATCTGCTTGACGATGCCATTGATGCAATCGGAGATTCAGGTAGTGACGCAGAGGATGCTCTCGATGACGCTTGGGATGATTTTGACGACGCTTGGGATGATGTAAACAACGCTATCGATGATGGCGACGATGTCGGAGACGCTGAAGATATCCTTGATGAAGCAGAAGATCTTCTTGATGACGCCGCCGACGCTATTGATGACGGTGACGATAGCGACGCCGAAGACCTAATCGATGAGGCACTAGACCTCATTGACGATGCTCTTGGTGAGCTGTAATCAGCGCTCAAGAAAAACCGCCGGAACCTTTTTGTTCCGGCGGTTTTTGTCTTACGTTGTAAGTAGTCGTTCGACCGCTTTAGCTAATTCGTCACCTGTATCTTCTGGATTCCAAAGTATGAATATGCCGCCGAGTCTTTGAATTTCCCGTTGTCCTTCTGCTGTCACTGTGTTCGAGTAGATAATGACTGGCTCTTGGTCACCATCCATTCGTAGTTGACGCAAGAAGTCCAAGCCTTCATCTCGGTCACCAATTTTGTTGGTCAAGATGCATAAGTCAGGTTTCTTTTTTTCCATTAGCGCAGAAAACGCATCAGCAATACAGGCTACTGATCGTAAGGAAATATCTTTGCCTTTTAGTGCCTCCTTAACCTTTTTGCGCAGGCGTTCTGTGTCTACGACTATGAGAACGTATTTTTGTTTGGGTTGTTCGCCCATAAGGTACTCCTTGAGGTTGTCCGAGGGGTAGAGTAACACACCCATGTCCATTGTTTCAACATAACCATCTCTTTGTTGGAGTTTTGACTGATATACTTTTAGATATGGAATATGTTATCGCATTTATTGCCACTATTGATCCGGTTACCAAAACTTTTCTTGCCAGCATGGCCTTGTCATTGTTTCTTGGCTACATCATGGGGGCTGAGAGAGAGCTTCGACACAAAGATGCGGGTATTAGCACCAACATGTTTGTGGTGTCAGGCTCGATGATTTTCACCTTCCTTTCTATGACAGTTGACCCCGCTTCTGAGTCCCGTATCGCCGCGCAAATTGTCTCGGGTATTGGTTTTCTAGGTGCTGGTCTTATCCTGCGCAATGGTGAGAGTAATGTCCGCAACCTCACGACTGCTGCAAGTGTCTGGTATGCCGGTGCGATTGGTATGTTGATTGGATTTGAATTTTATGAGATTGCTACCATCGCCGGTATCGCCGGTGTCTTCATGCCGCGAGTGCGTCACTTTCAAAATCAAGTTAAGACAATTGGACACGTGGTTGAGGTACCAGAAAAGATGCCAATAAAAAAGATAGAAAAGAAGCCGGTCAAGAAGCCAACCAAACCTCGTAAAAAATAAACATGAGCCTAGAAACGGTTAATAAGGTGGGAATATATGCGATGGTTACCCTCGTGGGCATGGTCGTTGCCGCTTTGTCTGCTTATTACATTCTGGTCGAGTTTATCTACCCACTAAAGAGTCCTGATATTGTGCCAGCGGAATCATTTAGCGGCATTTCTCAAGCGCGGGGACTGATCGTCGGCATCGAGCGCGACAGTCAGTCTGTTAGTACTACAACTATAGTAGTTATTGTTAACGACGCTGGAGAGGAAAGGCGAGTGAGGGTACCTTTAAATCCTAGCCTAGATTGTGTCGCTCCAAACATCGCCGATCCGGCGGGATTAATTGTAGGAGACACAATCGACGTTAGGGGTGCTGATGTTGGGAACGAAATTTTCCCTTGCAAGGAACCAGAACATCATATGGTTAGAGTCACGTTAGCAATCCCTGCCGTAACTGAAGAAATTATTGTTGCGAGTAGTACTGCGTCGACAACTAAAGAGAGTGCTGACACTCCAGTCACTCCGTAATTTAGTTAGGACAAGTATCGCTTGACCATAGTCCGCTCTCTTTCACGCGAGCGGTTTTTTCAGCCGCCTTAAAATCGGCTTGGTAAGTGTATGGTTTATCGTAGGTATATTCCCTGGCGTAGCCTCCTTCAACTAGGATTTTGTTTACAAGCGCACCATCAGCTGTGTAAACGTAAGCCAAGAGACGTCCGTACTTGTCGCGCTCCGCTTGAGTGGGGTCGGTTTCAAGAGAGACAGATTCTCCAGTCAGAAGAGAAGTGGTTTTGGCTGAGGCTTCTTTACCAAAACATTCTACCGGACCACGAGTTTCGTCGACCTCGGGAGTGTCGATGCCAAGGAGACGAACCTTTTCCTCAGCCCCATCCCGGGTAACGGTGATAGTGTCACCGTCAATGATCTGAGTCACTTCGTATAGCCCAGCTGCTTCTTCTGAAGTCGGCGAAGGTGCCGCAGTCGGAGCGTGGGTAAAGCGCGAAATGATAAAGCCAGCAATGAGAATAATAGCGAAAATCAAACGTTTTTTCATGACTACAGTATAACAAGTCGCTTGGTAACGGAGGCTTCTTTTGAGTTAGTAACACCATGGCATTTTATCAGGGTCAAGACGCGGTATTATTATTGTATATGGAGAGACAACTTCTCTACAGTGACAACGAATACGCTCGCGTGAAATGGTTTTTAATTAGTAGTGGCCGCGAAGGAACGATTGATGATATCTTGTGCGTAACGAGGCAAGGAATTATAAAAGCCGCTCAGATACAAGAACAGTTACATCAAGATGGAATTGTCGACTTGAACGAGGTCCGAGAGTTTGATGAGTAGATAAGAAAAAGGCCGGCGTATACGCCGGCCTTTTTCAATCTTCTTTTATTTATGTACGAATGTGAGAGCCATACCACTCTTAGTTCCGCGACCAGTTCGACCAATACGGTGAACGTAATCTTCGAAAGTGTTTGGTAGGTCGTAGTTAATTACGTGCGTAACATTGTCGACGTGGATACCGCGGGCAGCAACGTCAGTCGCTACAAGGACACGGGCATTTCCGCTTTTGAAAGCGAAGAGAGCGCGTTGTCGTTGTCCGTGACTTTTGTTGCCATGGATTGAGTCGGCCTTGATGCCTTTTGCAGTCAGTTCGTTCGCGAGCTTTTCTACACTGTGCTTCATGGCACCAAAGACGATTACTCGTTTGAACTCTGGCTTGGCGAGCAAGGCTAGTAGAGTGTCGAACTTGTGTACGTGTTCGTATACAACAACGTCTTGCGCGATGCTGTTCGTTACATCCTTCTTCTTGACTGAGACTGTCACAGGCTTACGCATGAAGTCGTTTACGAGTCGTTCTGCCTCGGCAGTCATAGTAGCTGAGAAGAAGAGAGTTTGTCGTTCTTTTGAAACGCCACTGAGGATCTTGCGCATGTCGTTGATGAATCCCATGTCGAGCATACGGTCAGCCTCGTCGAGTACCACGTTGGTAATCTTTTCTGGCTTAAGTACTTTTCGTTCGATAAGGTCAAGGATGCGTCCCGGTGTTCCAATAATGAAGTGGTTTTGTCGGCCGAGGGCACGAATCTGCGGACGGATACCAGTTCCGCCTACACAGGTAGTCGCAAATTGCTTGGTACCAATACTAAACTTCTTGAATTCACCTTCAGCTTGAAGAGCGAGTTCGCGAGTTGGAGTAAGGATAAGGGTCACTTGGTTCTTTAGCTTCGAAGTTTTTTCAATTAGGGGAAGCAAGAACGCTGCGGTCTTTCCAGTACCAGTTTCAGCAATACCAATCACGTCCTTTCCATCACAGATGAGGGGAATGATTTGGTCTTGGATCGGAGAAGGGGATTCGATACCAAGTTTGGCAACGTTTTCCACCAACAGGCCACCTAGCTTGAAGTCAGCGAAGGTGTGCTTTGGCACATAGACTTCAGTCTCGACTTGAGCTGGATTCTTGTTGATGAATTGTGAAGGGTCGAAGGTTGGTTGCTTGCGACCTCCGCCGCCCGAGCGAGCTCCGCCACGAGAGCCACCAGTCGGTCGCCCACCGCCAAAACGACTACCACCACCGCTTCCACGACGGTCACTACTAAAACTAGGTCGGCTAGTAGATGGTCGCCCACCGCCTGCACCAGAATAAGGACGGCGACCTTCTGATGAAGGGCGTCGTGAATTGTTTGTTTGCATCAGATATAAAGTTAGTGGAGCCTAAAGGCTCCGGGGCGTGCAGGTAGATAATTCAGAAGGGAAGCCAGAAGGCGAAACGTCTGCAGCTAATGGCCCCACACAAGTGACAAAAGCGTCCCAAGAGAATAACACAAGTGACTAAATAAGTCAACTGGCGAGTTTTGGGCTGGGTGGCGAAGTGGCCGTGGTGCCTTGTGAGACGCGCGTTCATTTCTCCCCACGAGAAATGCCGCTATGCTCGAAGCTGGAAATCCCGAAGCCAAGGCTTCGGGATTTCCAGCTTCTGCGCAATGTCTCACAAAACACCACGGGCACTTCCTGAGAGTTTTGGTATTGACAAAATCATAAAATAGTGTATTTTCTAAAAAGATTGTAGTACCTAAATCTCTTTGATTTGCGTAGACAGACGATGTCCAAATTCGAACTTTTTAGTGATCTCGGCACTCTCGTAGTACCAGACAACTATGAACACGTTAACTCATTGTCATACTTTAGAGAGGCGAACTATAAATCGTTTCGCTACTTCGATGATGAAATTAATGACGACTTTTTTTCGAACCCTACCCAGGTCTTGAAACCCGGCGAAAATTGGCAGATTAAAGTCTTCGCCCAAGCAGCAGGGAATCGAATATCTTTGACTGAAGGGTTGGCATTTTTACATTCCCAAGGATCTGTATTTACAGGTGCCCAAGGAGCTGCTCTTGTGTTTCAACAAAAGTACGGCCTGTTGCCTCGGGGTAAGCAATACAATTCACTGGATACTGAAGATCGGTTGCCGAAATGCGAAGGTGACTGTTTGGTTCCTTGGGTCAGTGCATATCTCGGTCCAGTGTTTGAGTTTTCTTTCACGGACATGGGCCATTATACAAGTGATCAGGAGCATTATCTGTTCTATGACGAAGATGTCTTCTTGGGCTTCTTCAGAAAAACTTAATTACGGACCCGTCGCGAATTTATTCGAGACGGGTCCTTCTACTTTATATATAAAAATTAACATGCTAGGATTCCTGGATTATGAAAGCTGAGAAATCAAAGGTGGAGATTGAGTATATTTTTGGGAAGCATGCGGCGCGGGAGGTTTTGAAGGAGCGGCCGGATGTGGTTAGTGAGGCGCATGTGACGGCGGATTTTTCGGATGAGAGTATTTTGCGGCTTTTGGATAAGGCTGGGACGAAACTCAAAATTCTTAACTTGAAAAATCCGCCGCGAGGGGTGTCGGCTAATGCTTCGCATCAGGGGATTGTGATTGGGATTGTGGCGGAGCGACTGACTATTCCGTACAAAACCTTCAAGCAGACCCTTCGTCCGACTGAGAACACAGCACTCCTTGTTCTTGGTGAAGTACAAGATCCCCATAATGTCGGGGCGGTAATTCGCTCAGCTGCTGCTTTTGGTTTTGCTGGGGTACTTATCCCGCCGCATAATCAAGCTCCGGTGAACGGAACAGTGGTGAAAGTGTCAGCTGGAATGGCTTTTCGGATTCCTCTGGTGACTATACCTAATGTAAATACGGTTTTGCGTGACCTTAAGGATAATGGCTTCTGGGTCTATGGCCTCGAAGGTGAGGGAACCACCAAGACTACGACCGAAACCTATCCTAAACCGACGGTGTTTGTCCTTGGAAACGAAGGCTCTGGTCTACGGGAAAAGACCAAGGAACTCTGTGATGAACTCCTTTCCATCCCAATTCACCCCCGTTGTGAGTCGCTTAATGCCGCCGCGGCCACTGCGGTAGTCATGGCTGGTTGGGCGGCGAAGCATCCCGAGGCTTTGTCGCCGGTAGTCAAATAGTGTACAATTTCGCAGTTAGATAAACTCCCACAGCCGTGGTTACCTTCTACGAAATAATTTACATAGACTTTTTATTTTTATGAACGAAAACGAATCAGAAACACGTAACGATGACGCTACTTTGTCATCTACCGGCCCGACTCCAGAAGTAGAGACTACTAGTACTGAGGTAGCATCAACAGCTGCAGCAGAAATTACTGCCGTATTGGAAACTTCAGTGGTTGAAGTGTCTGCAGAAGAAACTGTTGAACCAAAGGTGGAAGAAACTGAAAAGGAAAACACAGAGGCGACTCCTGTGGAGACCGACAACTCTGCTGAAGAAGAGGGGGCTACCTTTGCTAGTACGATTGCTAGTATAAAAGCGAAGTGGAATAAGCGATACACATATACTGTATTCGCTATTGTGGCAGCAGCGTTGGTGGTGGCCGCACTTCTCTTTGTAATGGAACGACAGGGAAGAGTGGAGACAGGACTTTTCGGTCCAATTCATCGACTAGTTGATACTAACACTGCTGTCGCTAAGGTGAACGACGGTACTGTATCAAAGTACGATCTCGATGTGAGTATGACACAATTAGCGGCTGGATTTACTGCTCAAGGGGCTGACGCTGAAAGTGAAGAAGTAAAGTCAGAAATCCAGACCCAAGCGATGGACATGCTCGTTAATACTGAGTTGCTCAAGCAAGAAGCGTCTGCCCAAGGTATCGAAATTACTGATGAAGACGTGGCAACTCGTTTGGAAAAACTCAAGACAGACGTGGGCGGTGAAGATGCACTTAAACAAAGGATGGCGGAATTCAACGTGAGTGAAAAAATCCTCCATCGTGATATCAAAAACGAACTTACCATCCAAGCCTTACTTGAAACTGTATTTAAGGAAAAAAAGGTTGAGGTGACCGAAGAAGAAATTGTAGCCTTCTACAAAGAGGCAGGTGGAGAAAAAGCCGGTCTACCAGAACTAGAAGCTGTTCGTCCACAGATTGAACAACAACTTCGTAGTACTAAGGAACAAGAAGTTGTGACAGCTTACATTGAAGAACTCCGAGCGAAAGCAGAGATTGAAATCTTGATTTAAGTTTAAATAAGACAAAACCGCGCTCTTGCACAGCAAGAACGCGGTTTTGTTTTATCTCCTTGCTATACTTGAGGCATGAATCACACGATGAGCAATACTGCTCGTTCACTCACATACCGTCCGGCAGAACGAATGGCGCTTTTTCGTGCCTTGTCTATTCCCGAGCAGAGCGCCGTGTTACCTGAACTTTCAGCCCATATCCAGCAAACTGTTTTACGTGAGCTTAGTGAACTTGAACTGCTTGATATGCTCGACAATATGGACATGTGGCAAGTCGAACATACCCTCTCGCGCATTCCTAATGTAAAGTATCGCGAGAAGATTGTCAGGAGATTAAAGTCGGAAGTGCGCGAAAAAATTGATTACTTCCTCCGCTTCCATCCGCAGGCGACGCTTTCACTGATTAATTTCAATTACCTTTTTCTAGCGGCTAATCTCACGGTTGGGGAGACGGCTACTATTATCGACGAACATTATGAAGAGACGGGGAAGTACCCGGAACTTTTGGTGCATGAGCAGGGGAAGTTGATTGGTGAAGTGCCTTTTGCCTCACTCGTGCGGGAGCGCAACTCAAGCGTCCTGAAAAAACATGTGCAGCCACTAGCGACCGTTACATATCAGCAAGATGTGCCACAGATTATCGACGTGATTGTGGGAACAAATAGCAAGAAGATTGTGGTGCTTGATCATGACGAGAGTGTGCTAGGAATCATTTATGCAGATTCAGTGAAGCCACTATTTGGCAATCAACCTGCTACAACACTCTATGACTTTGCCGGTGTCGACGCCAGCGAGCGTGCGTCTGACGGCATGTGGACCAAGGTAAAGTATCGCTACAAGTGGCTCATCATCAACTTAGGTACCGGTTTCCTCGCAGCTTCAGTAGTGAGCTTGTTTGAGGAAACTCTCAGCGCCGTGGTGTTGCTTGCCATTTATATGCCCATTGTAGCGGGTATGGGAGGAAATGCAGCAACCCAAACACTCGCCGTTATTGTTAGAGGGATTACTGTCGGTGAAGTTAATTTGAAAAATGGATTTAAACCAATAATGAATGAGGTAGGTGCCGGCTTCGTCAACGGTATAATCAACGGAGTCCTGGTGGCTGTCGTAGCTGTGCTTTGGAATCATAATCCTGCGCTGGGGTTTGTTATCGGAGTCGCGATGGTGTGTAACTTGGTCATTGCTGGTTTTTTTGGAGCGTTTATACCACTGTTTATGAAAGCGATTGGAAAAGATCCAGCTACTTCTGCCACCATTTTTATCACCACTGCCACAGACGTCTTTGGCTTCTTCGTCTTTTTGGGATTGGCGACACTCATTTTGCTCTAGTGATATACTGAGTATATGAAAACGGCTGAGCGTATAGTGCTGGTAGCGATAGTGCTGGTAATAGTTGGCGGTGCAGCGTGGCTTTATGTGACGTTGAAAAAAGAAGATAAGGAGCTCCGCGCGGCGGTGCAGCGTGGTGACTACGAAATACCATTGGATAAAAAAGCAACAGAGACAGAGGAGGACTGGCGTACTTACTTTCCCGAACTCGTACCAATTATAATTGGTTCAACTACTGCTTACGCATCAGTAGCAGACTCAATGCCCGAGTTGATCAAAGGCCTGTCCGACACACCGTCTCTTCCTGATACAGTGGTTAAATTATTTGCGTTTGGTAGTACCGGCAAGCACTCGATTTGGATGAAGGACATGAATTATCCGCTGGATATTATCTGGCTCGATGAATCTGGAACAATTGTGCATATCGTAGAGAATGTCTCGCCAGCGACGTACCCAGAATCTTTTGCTCCGCCTAAGCCAGCCCGCTATGTGATTGAGACCAATGCGGGTTTCGTGTCAAGTAGCTCACTGTCGGTGGGGGAGGAAGTAATTGTTCCGAAATGGTAAGATTGCAATCTTTATTTTATTGTTGCATAATTCCAGCGCACGATGATCGCCCTGCAAAGTAATGCGGGGAGGAAAGTCCGAACACGTCCACAAGGTTTTGTGGAGGAGGGTAGCGGGTAACGCCCGTCGGCCGCAAGGCTAGAGGTGCGAGCAGAGACGTCCAAAGCGAAAGCGGCGGAATTCCCTTTGGGAATAGCCCTTATAGCAATATAGGGGGTGAAACGGCTAAATCCTTACTTACGTGCAAGGCCGTGCTTCCGTCGGCTTTTTGTTGTAGCCTTTCAACAAAAAGCCGACGGAAGAGAGCCGCATGAGTCTGTTGGCAACAACAGGCCTAGGTATATGATCATCCGGGCTTGCCCGACAGAATTCGGCTTATGTGTACAAAAAACACCCCTCGGGGTGTTTTTTGTTTTATGATAGAATATACCCAACCAAAGGAGGTAATTTAGGTAATTTAAGAATTTTATTATGTCAGGAAGCGTGTTCACACCCCGAGTTTATCAAGAAGAATCAAAACCAGCCGAACCACAACAAATAAAACGCGATGGACCCGACAAGATCGGCGACATGGTGCTGAAGTTTATCCAATACCTTGTTATTGGACTGCTATTTCTTACACCAGTGTTTTTTGTTCCCGGACTGCCGGCATCTTTAGGTTTTGATAAAGTGTTGATAGCAACCGTTATCGGTTTTCTCTCGATTATTTTACTCGGCTTGACCTCTCTTCGTTACAGCAAAGTTTCAACCGTGTTGCCGCTTACTCTAGGTATCTTCTGGATTTTTGTACTTGTCTCAGCCCTTAGTGGACTGCTCTCGGGTGATATTCAAGACTCACTCCGGGGAAGTGTGTTTGAACCGCAAACTACCGGATTCTTTGCTGTACTGGGGCTAGCTATGACCTTGCCGCTTGTTCTACAACGCTCAAAGCTCATGGCACTACGCTCACTCATGTTCTTTGGTTCTGCTGCTACTCTGGCTATTCTCTATACAGTAGTTCGACTTTTCCTTAATCCTGGCGCACTGTCACTTAACAGCTTTAGTGCTGTTACTATTTCCCCGGTGGGAAGCTTCAATGATTTGGCAATCTTTGCTGCGCTCACTATCTTGCTGGCACTCATCACTCTATTACAACTCCCTCTGAAGCGGGGATCACAAATCGCCCTTTCTGTCTTGACGATGCTATCACTCCTTGTGATGGCTGTAGTAAATTTCTTCCATCTATGGATCGTGGTCGGCTTCTTTGGACTACTTCTTTTGGTGTACATTTTCTCACGAGATACTCTGTTGTCTAACGCTTCTGAAGAAAAAAGCGCTGCAGTTTCGCCATATCTCATCGCGACAACTCTGATTGTCTGTGTCGTGAGTATTGTGTTTGTGGTGGCGGGCGATTATGTCGGAGCGAAAATCACTGAGGCTACCCAGATAAACTACATAGAAGTACGCCCTTCAATCACAGCTACTATTGACGTGGCTCGCGGGGTGTACAGTAGCGATATTCTTCTCGGTACTGGTCCAAATCGGTTTGCCGACGCTTGGCGACTCCACAAAGACGCAACCATCAACGAGACAATCTTCTGGAACACTGACTTCAACGCTGGCTTTGGCTTTGTCCCGACAATTTTCGTGACGCTCGGTATTCTTGGTGGCCTCGCGATGCTAGCTTTCCATGGTTCATATATTTACTTTGGTTACAAAATGCTGCTGCGTGGCAATTCGACTGACACCTTCTGGTACTTCTTTGGAGTGGTTACCTTCGTCGCTGCGGTATTCCTCTGGGGCATGTCATATGTGTATGTGTCAGGTGCAGTCATTCTACTGCTCGCTGCACTTTTCACCGGACTCTCTTTTGTGGCCTACCAAGCACTGGTTCCAACCGCTGTACGGACCATCCCACTTGTGAATAGTCGTCGTCGTGGATTTTTCCTCATGACTATTGTCATCGTGCTTATTACTGGCTGTGTTAGCGCCATGTTTACTGTCGGTAAGCAATACGTTGCTCAAGCTCAGTTTACAAAGGCGCGTTCAGCAACTAGCCCAGAAGAGTTCCAAAATCTTGTTTCCCAGGCCTATCAGCAATATCCCGACGACGTGTTTGCGTCAGCTTCAGCTCAAGTAAAGCTGGCTAAGCTTCGCAGTATGCTAGGAATTCAAAAGCCTTCAGAAGAAGAACAGAAGATCTTCGTCAATCTCGCTGTCTCAGCAGTAGCTGATGCCGAACAAGCAATTAGACTTGATCCCTCAAGTCCGGAAGGACACGCTACTTTGGCGAGTATTCTGATCGTGCTATCAGGTGTTGGATTTGAAGATGCAGAAAACCGGGCTAACTCGAAGCTCGAAGACGCAAAGTGGCGTGACCCGTTCAACCCAAGTTACGCCATGATGGCTGCTTATATGGCAGTGCAAAAGGATGATATCCGTCTCGCTCGAGAAAAAATTGGTAAAGCCCTTGAACTCAAGCGAAACTACTCAGAAGCCCTCTTCCTTCTTTCACAAATTGATATCAAGGAGGGTAACATTGATAGTGCTATTGCCACGACTCGTCAAATGACCACACTCGAACCAAATAATCCGACTCGTTACTACCAACTCGGCGTACTCTTGGCTGCCAATAAAGACCTTGAAGGCGCGGTGGATGCATATGAAACTGCAGTTAGCTTTGACAATAACTTTGCTAACGCCAGATACATGATGGCGCTGACTCTCCTTGAACTCAATCGAGTTCAAGATGCTCTAACTCAACTTCGTATTGTTCGTGAGACTAATCAAGATAACGAGCAACTCAAAAAGTTCATCAGTCAAATCGAAACTAATGGTTACACTCCAGGCCAAGGCGCATCTCTTGGTGGAGCTGTCAACGAAGCAGCGCCACAAGAACAGCAAAATGGCGAAGCTGTCACCTCAAATGGTGATACCAACACTAATCTGGTAACCCCAGTAAACACTGTGACGGAGGAACAGCCAACTCCGCAAGAAACACCAGCGCAGTAAGAATATATGGTACGTCGAGTGTTTAACTTTATGTACAGAGAAGTACGCGGCCTGCACCAGGCCGCGTATATTCTTGCTCTCTTTGCGATTGGCTCGCAACTACTAGCTGTTGTTCGTGATCGACTCCTGGCACATCTCTTTGGAGCTGGAGCTGAACTCGATCTGTACTACGCCGCTTTTCGCATCCCTGACTTGATGTATGTATTGTTCGCCTCAGTACTTTCAGTCTATGTGCTGCTACCTTTTGTCAGTCGTTACACTGAAGAAGGGGGACCAAGTGCTGGAGCAAAAGTGATCTCTCAGGTCTTCACACTGTTTCTCATGTTTTACGCGGTGATGTCTTTGGTCCTGATGGCGACAGCCAGTCTCTACGTACCGAAGTTATTCCCGGGCTTTGTTGATCAAGCTGGAACTCTCACTACCTTGATTCAGATACTGTTGTTCCAATCATTCTTGCTTGGTATCTCTAGTCTGTGTGGTGTGATTACACAGCTTACGCATCGCTTTGTACTGTATGCCATTAGTCCACTACTCTACAACGTCGGTATCATCTTTGGTGTGGCGGTACTTTACCCATTCTACGGATTGTCTGGCTTGGTCGCAGGAGTAGTCCTTGGCGCACTTGGACACTTGCTGATCCAGATACCATTTGTATTTAAAAGTGAATATCGCTTTGGTATTAACTTCACCTTTGACTGGGTTCTCATGCGGGAAGTATTGGCGGTTTCGATTCCTCGAGCACTCACACTGTCAATCAATCAAATTGTTCTTTTGGTCCTCATCGGTATGGCATCTTCAATGGCAGTCGGTTCGGTATCGGTGTTTCAGTTCGCCTACAACCTACAGTCAGTACCGCTGGCCGTGATTGGTATGAGTTACTCAGTTGCTGCCTTTCCGACCCTGTCGACACTTTTGTCCAAGAACAAGCACAAAGAATTTAATCAACAACTCTTAACTGCGCTTAGGCACATTATTTTCTGGTCGGTCCCAATTGCGGCTCTGGTGATTGTTTTACGCGCACAGATTGTGCGGGTACTCCTTGGAAGTGGAGCCTTTGACTGGGGAGACACCCGACTCACTGCGGCGGCAATGGCGCTGTTTGTCATTTCTCTTATCGCACAAGCCGTACTACTGCTTCTTATTCGCGCCTTCTACGCCGGTGGACGAACCTTCACTCCATTATGGATATCAATCATATCTTCCGCCGTCTCTCTTGGTCTCGCATTCTTTTTGCGACATTTGTATTTGGCTGACACAACGTTCCAAGCGAGTGTCGAACACCTATTTCGTCTTGAGGGAGTGGGCGGGACAGAAGTCCTTATGCTGACACTCGCCTTTGTGATTGGGCAGTTTGTGCAACTCATTATCATCATGACTACCTCGGCATACGCATTTTGTATCGACTACCGGCCGTTAATTCGTCTTTCGGCCGAAGCGCTACTAGCAGCACTCGCTGGAGGCTTCTCTGCCTACGCGGCCCTTTTGTTTGTCGTCGATGGTATCAATCAAGAGACCTTTATTGGTATTTCACTCCAGGGATTAGTTGCCGGCATTATGGGAATGACAGCTATAATACTAGTGTACCGGGTGCTAAAGGCGCCAGAACTCTTCGAAATCTACCGTTCATTCCATTCCAAGATATTCAAAACTGACGTAATCGCACCACAGCCCGACACAATCTAAATGTGCGGACAAAAGCCTCCTATACTGCGTTACCTTTCACTCGAAAAAGCTCACCGTACAATAAGTACGGCTCGCATTTTCTCGCTCAGGTGCCTTGTCTAGAAGTCTTTTGTACACACATTACATACTAGAGTTTGGTGATTTAGGTAATTTTAGGTACAGTAAGACCACTTATATGAAGCATATCCGTAATTTTAGTATTATCGCCCACATCGACCATGGTAAGTCGACGTTGGCTGATCGTATGCTTGAAGTAACTAAGACAGTGGAGCAGCGCAAAATGAAAGCGCAGGTGCTTGATTCGATGGACCTGGAGCGTGAGCGGGGTATTACCATCAAGATGCAGCCGGTGCGGATGCATTACCAGCATGGCAGTGTGGCATTTGAACTCAACCTCATCGATACTCCCGGTCACATCGATTTTTCCTACGAAGTGTCACGTGCTCTCAAGGCCGTCGAAGGCGTTCTTCTACTGGTCGATAGTACCCAAGGAGTGCAGGCACAGACTCTCACCACTCTCCAAATGGCTAAGGACCAAAACCTCACCATCATTCCTCTCCTAACCAAGACCGACGTACCACACGCGCGGATTGAAGATGTTGGAAATGAAGTTATCAATCTTCTTGGTTGTTCACGAGAAGACATTCTGTTGGTGTCAGGCAAAACCGGCGATGGCGTGTCAGCTCTCCTTGAAGCTATTTGCGAGCGTATTCCACCACCAAAAGAAACGACCGAAACTACCTATCGGGGACTGATTTTTGATTTTCAATACTCCAACCACCGCGGCATCATAGTCTTTATGCGCGTTATCGACGGGACAGTAAAGAAGGGAGATGTCTTAAAATTCGCTGCGAGTAAAAAAACCTTCACCGCCCTTGAAGTAGGAGTCGTGACTCCAGAAGAGTCTCCTCAAGCCGAACTAACCGCTGGTCAAATCGGCTACATCGTGACCGGTATCAAGGAACCAGGAGTGGCGTACGTGGGGGACACTCTGTTGCCGGAACGTGGAGCGGCTGAGGCGTTACCTGACTTCCAGCTAGCGCGACCAGTCGTCTGGTCTTCTATCTTTCCTG
Organism: Minisyncoccota bacterium; assembly: GCA_043742005.1. Lineage (GTDB taxonomy): Bacteria > Patescibacteriota > Minisyncoccia > Phycocordibacterales > UBA918 > OLB19. The sequence goes on from JAYTZG010000043.1 coordinate 26,919, forward strand.
AAAACCAAGATGAATTCACTCAGCTCCGCCAAGCTCTCGACCGGCTTCGACTTTCCGACTCATCACTTTCCTTTGAAGAAGAATCTTCCGGGGTCCTAGGCCGTGGTTTTCGTTGTGGATTCTTAGGGATGCTCCACATGGAAATCATCACTGAGCGTCTAAGGCGCGAATTTGATATTGATATTATCATTACCTCTCCATCAATTTCGTACGAGGTAACTTGGCCTGATGGGCGAGTGGAGAATATCTACGCCGCTAATCGCTTTCCTGACCATGGCGACAAAGTGACTGTACGAGAACCATGGATTCTTGGACAGATTATTCTCCCGGGAGACTATATGGGTAACGTACTGACGCTTCTATATGACCACGAGGCTAGTGTAATTGACACAGAGCTGTTTGGGGACGGCAGAACACTCTTGGCGGTTGAGATGCCCTTACGGGAGCTTATGCGGGGTTTCTTTGATAAGCTCAAAAACGCCAGTAGCGGATATGCGTCCCTGTCATATGAAATTGCTGAAATGCGTGCGGCCACAGTCACTCGATTGGATATTTTAATTGCGGAAGAACTCGTTCCCGCTTTTTCTCGCGTGGTAGGAATGGCACGTGCCGAGACAGAAGCCAAAGGAATTGTTGAAAAACTCTATACCGCTCTTCCACGTCAGCAGTTTGCAGTAAAGATTCAAGCCAAAGTAATGGGTCATCTGACGGCTACGAAGAAACTTTCACCAGTCGGTAAAGACGTGACCGCCCACCTCTATGGTGGAGACATCACTCGTAAAATGAAACTTCGCGATAAACAAAAGAAAGGCAAGGCCAAAGCTCTAGAACGCGGTAAGGTTCATATCCCTCAGGATGTCTTCATGAAAATGATCAAGGCTGACTAAAATTTGCTGTTTATAAGAAAGGGCGGTTCGCAATGCGAACCGCCCTGAGTACCTCTGCTTCACTCGTTATGCTAGCGTTTGGGACGCCCTTCCTCGAGTATCCTTGACTCTCTCATTCACGATGACGGCTGGAAAACGTCTGACATGAATTAGGTGTAAGCCAAAGCAGCATTTGTTCTAGCCGCGACTGTGGCGCGAGCACGCACACTGTATGGTGTAGGATTCAGGGGCCATACAGTGAGTTTACCCTTCGTGCGTCAGGCAAGGAGGTCCCCCTTAGTGAACCTGTCCACGGTCTATATTGCCAGAACGTGAACGAATGTCAATTTTGTCTTAAGAGAATAACGCTGGACCACCAGAGTAGGCAAAAATCATGCTGATGACGATAAGTACAGCAATCACTGCCCAAATCCACTTGATAGTCTTCTTGGTTCGTTCGTGAAATAAAAAACTCATGTGGCCTATTTTACCTGAATTATGGGATTATTTAAATAGCAAAACGTTGTATACTAGGGCGAATGTTTGATTTTTACCAACGTCGTAAGTTCAAGACCATACTTAGCTCTAAGGTCACAAGGGTGTTTTTGGTCGTACTGGTCCTCCTGATGGGCTATAGCGCCTATAAACGCTACTCTATAGCTAAAGACATGGAAAGAAGGCGACATGAGGTAGAGTCCGACGTGGTACGTCTACAGGGCCAAAAAGAGGTCCTGGAGAAGCAAGTTCGGTATCTCTCCGACGATCGTGGAATTGAAGCTGAAATGCGTCGACAATTTGATGTGGCACTGGATAATGAGCAGGTGGTGGTAATAGTGGAGCCAGAGAAAGATGAAATAAAAACAAGTTCAAGTACGTATGAAACCACAGAAGAACCAGCTTGGTATGAGTTTTGGCGCTAAGTTTGCTATACTAGAACCACTTTTAATGTAATTAATATAATATGAACACCGTTACAATTTACAGCACCCCAGTTTGCCACTTCTGCCATGCCGCGAAGGATTTTTTTAAGGAAAACAATGTAGATTATATTGAGCATGACGTGGCCGCTGACCTAGAGAAGCGCACTGAAATGATCGATATGACTGGTCAAATGGGAGTACCAGTCATCCGTATCAACGACGACGTCATCATCGGCTTCGACGAACCAAAGTTGAAGGAATTGTTGGGACTATAAACCAAAAAACCGCCGGACTAAAGTCCGGCGTTTTTTTAATGGTGCCCCAGACCGAGACAGTCACCGAAGGGGGTGACGCAAGGCCTGAGACTATATTTGGTGCCTTCAGCAGGAATCGAACCCACATCTCTTCCTTAGGACGGAATAGCTCTATCCATTGAGCTATGAAGGCAATATATTTGTTTGTGTCGATAGGGTAGCAGAAAATGGAGCTGGTGGGTAGTATAATAAACTCTATGACACCAAATACTGAGCATTCTGAACTGAAAGGGCTGATTCTGGAGAATCAGCGACTATTGGCTGAAAATAACGAACTGCTGAAGAAAATGCACAGAAGCACAGTTAGGCACTTTTGGCTTAATGTTATTTGGATAGTATTTCTTCTTGGTGCGCCGCTTATACTTCTGTACCAATTTGTCATGCCAAAGTATGAATCACTTGGTGGCACCGACACACCAGCTCTTGGAGGGCAACTCAAAGATCTAAACGAGCTAAGAGGTTTCTTGCAAAAATAACGATAATTTATCCCGTACAAAGACCGTTGATATTCTCCTAAAAACAGGTACAATAGCCGGCATTGATCAACGAAATCAATACTTGCTTGGGTAGCTCAGTTGGTAGAGCACTCCCCTGAAGAGGGAGGGGTCAGCAGTTCGAGCCTGCTCCCAAGCACAGAAACAAAATAGCCCCGCAACAGCGGGGCATATTTTGTCTGTGCTTGGGAAGAAAGACGCCTGCGCGTCTTTCGGGCAGGCTCGAACGCCGGAGCGATGTATTTTGCTCTTTCCTAGAGCAAAATACGAGTGAGGTGAGAAAGCGTAGGGCGCTTTCACCACAAGAGTACTTATTGTTTTGTAAACAAAACAATGTCGCGCAAGACCTTTTGAGAAACCTAGTTTTCCAAAAGGTAGACAGCTTCTGTAAGAAGTGTCCCGCGGCACCAATTATTTTATGAACATAGTGAGATAAAATAATTTTGGTGACCGTCAGGACGAGCCTGCTCCCAAGCACATATGGCCGCCCCAGACACGTGAGTGTCTGGGGTGTTGCTTTTTGTTATAATGTCAACCTATGACCCAACTACAAGAACTTACAGAAAAGGCGAAAACTATCATGACTATGTACGGGGAGGAATTCCCAGAGGTACAAGTGGACCGTGATTACTATCCGTTTAAAATATCGGAAGAGTGGGGTGAGTGCATGCAGGCGTACCTTATGTACACCGACCGCGGCCGACAGAAAGGGAAGACCAAGGAAGAAATCAGAGAACTGTTTGAAGCTGAAATTGGCGATGTCTTCGGCTTCCTTCTATTGTTCGCAGAACGTGAAGGAGTCGATATTGAGCAGGCCCTTGAAAAGAAATGGTTTAAACGATTACCACAATAAATAGAAAAAGACCGGTGCGGTGCACCGGTCTTTTTCTATTTATGAATGACGTTTGATTTGACTCTAAGTTGAGTAGAGCGGTGTTTGTCGAGTTTTGGTAGTTTAATCTCCAGCATTCCGTGTTTCTCCTGAGCCTCGGCTTCGTCGATAGCGACTTCTTCAGGGAGAACTAGAGTACGAGAGAAGCTTCCCCAGAATAGCTCACGGTGAAAGTAGCCGTCGTCGTGTGCCTCTTGGAACTCTTCGCGAACTCCACGCAAAGTCACCATGTCGCGAGTGATAGATATTTCTAGGTCGTTAGGGCTGACACCAGCGACTAGAGCACGAATAACGATTGCATCCTCGGTCTGGTACATATCAACTGGCAGTTCACCGTCTTGAGCGCTGCCCGCACCGCCACCTTGCTCCCATTCGCCGTCTTCTTCCTCTTCTTGATACGTGTCTTGCACAGCTAATTCGTCATCCTGACCGAATTGATGGTTTTCGTCGAGAATACGATCGTAGTCGTCGCCGTGTCCGCCGCCGGTGAGTCTATCGAGAAATGATGGTTTTTTCATAGTGATGTAAAAGATTGAGGATTATGGGCGAGTTCAAGTTGCTTGACCTTCTCAAATAGAAGAAAGAGCACGATTACTCCCATCCAGACAAAAAGGAAAACTCCGAGGATGGTTTCTCCGCTTGCATCCATTATAAAAAAGTTAAACAATGCATGCAATACAATAGCAACGAACAACCCAAAGGTGCCGGCGGTCAACATCGTGAGTTTTGACCGATAATAGGTGAGAGCCAAGAACATTCCGACGGTCCCAGAGGCTAGAGTGTGAAGCAATGTGGCACCCAGGAAGCGGAAACTACCAGTGAGAGCCGAGTTTACAAAGTCGCCAGCGGCCAGTGGATTAAAGATAAATAAAGCGTTTTCTAACGCTGCAAAGCCAAGGGCGATGGTAATCATATAGATAACCATGTCGATTGGTTCGTCGACTTCCTTGTTCCAAAAAATAAGTATTAGGGCAGCGGTGTATTTGAGTAGTTCCTCGATGATGACCCAGACGAGAATGACGTTGGTACCAGTGTAGAGGTTGATCGCCATTTTCTGGAGTGGTAAGGCGAGCGGTACGACTGCCATACCAGCGATAAAGGCAATGGCAATTAGGAGATATGGCTCGGGATGAGTGTTGTCCTCACGCAGCCAAAACCACAACCAAAAGAAAGCTGGGATCAGTCCAGACAGGAAGGCTATAGCAAAGTAGGTCGATAACATTTAGCTCTATTGTAGCAAACCGCAGTGCGCCCTATGGGAGCACTGCGGTTTCAAAGGGGGATTGTCGCAAGTCTATTTAGGCCAGCTCGATACCATTAGCAGATCAGAATCTTTCATCTGTTCAGGCAATTCCTGCCAAATCGTCTCAGTCACAAACGGCATGAAAGGGTGTAGGAGCTTAAGAGAGGTGGTAAGATATCGCGCTAACAATGCTTGACGAGCTAACCTTACGTTCGGATCTGTGTCAGCGAGTAACATTTTGGATTCTTCTATGATGTCACTTGCAAAATGGTCCCACACAAAATGGTAAATCATCTCCGAAGCTAAGTCGAAACGATCTTTTTCCATTTGCTCGTTGATCATTCCTACAACGTTTTTCAATTGCAGCTCACGTCCTTGATGTTGTCCTGACTCTAGTTGTTGTGGGTCGAAGTCAAAGTCGTAGTCTTCGATATTATCAAGTACAAATCTCGTGATGTTCCAAAGCTTGTTGGCGAATTTTTTGTAGGCATTCACCTTGTCCGGGTCTAGGTTCATATCAGTTCCTGGGGCATTGTTCACGATAAGTCCCATACGAAGTGCATCAGTTCCATACTTTTCTTGAATCTCGCTTGGCGCTATGACATTACCTTTACTCTTGCTCATTTTCTTACCGTGCTTGTCGCGTATCATACCGTGAAGGTAAATTTTCTTAAACGGTACCTCGCCGGTTCGATATAGACCAAGCATAATCATGCGAGCTACCCAGAAGAAAATAATATCTTTCCCGGTTTCCATCACAGAAGTTGGATAGTAGCTTTTAAAATCGTCACTCTCGCCGTTAAAGTCAGTGACACACAGCGGCCATTGTCCTGAGGAGAACCAAGTGTCAAATGTATCTGGATCGAGATGAACGCTTCCGCCACACTTCGTACATGAAATAATGGCACCCTCAGCGTCTACCATGCCGTGACCACAGTCGTCGCAGACTTTGGCGGGAATTGGAATACCCCAGGCAATCTGACGAGCAATTGGCCAATCGTCGATGTTACCAAGCCAGTGTCGGAAAACCCGCTCATCGCGTTCGGTCACAAATGCAAATTTCTTTTCATCCAGCGCTAAGAGCGCTTTTTCAGCCAATGGTTTCATTGTCACGAACCACTGTTCTTTGATTTGCGGCTCAATTTCGCGACCACACTTGTAACAGCAGGGAACTGAGTGTTGGTACTTTTCATCTATATGATCTACCAAACCTTTGGCTTCAAGTTTCTCAACAATCTTCTTGCGGGCTTCGCGAATATCCATGCCGGCAAATTCTTCGGCAATTGGAAGCAACTTACCACGCCAGTCGATAATTTGTTCGTAGTCGAGGTTGTGGCGTTTCGCAATTTCAAAGTCGATACCAGAGTGCCACGGAGTAATCGTCATCACACCAGTACCCATTTCTGGGTCACTTGCTTCATCTTTGATAACGGTGGCGGTGATAGGGCCGTTGATCCACTCCACTTCAATCTGTTGACCGTGCTCATATTCTTTATAGCACTCATCGTCAGGGTGCATCACTACATACTTATCACCAAACTTCGTCTCTGGTCGCGCCGTACCAATTACAAATGGTCCGTACTTAAAGTAGTAGAACGGTTCGGTACGTTCTTCGTGCTCCACTTCGAGATTTGAGAAAGAAGTTTGGTGCTTGGGACACCAGTTGCTTGAGCGCGCTCCCCGATATAGTAGTCCGTCAGTTTCTAGTTGCTTGAAAGTTTCATAAACTATTTTCACGACTCGTTCATCTAAAGTAAAGATTTGACGTGACCAATCGCACGAGGCGCCAAGTGAGCGAATCTGACCTTCCATAAAAGATTTGTTGGCGAGGGTGAAATCAAGAATCTCTGCATACAGTTCTTCTCGCGTCATTTGGAATCGTGAGCGTCCTTCTTTCTCAAGTTTCTTTTCGTACACTACCTGGGTCTCAAAGCCAGCGTGATCAGCGCCTGGGAACCAAACGGCTTTTTTACCACGCATACGTTCATAGCGAATCATGATATCTTGGACCGTCACAAAAAGTGCATGTCCAGCGTGGAGTGAGCCGTTGGCGTTTGGCGGGGGCATCACAATAGAAAATTGCTCAGTCCGCTCTCCTGGAAGGTTGTCCGGATTAAAGTAGCCTGATTTTTCCCATAACGCATAAATCCCTTTCTCGTGATCTTGAGGATTGTAAGGGCTTAAAAATAGCTCAGGAATATTAGGCTTTTGCTCGTTCATAGATAGAGCGATGGTAGCATGAAATTTAAGATTTAAAAACGTTTGGGTTGAGCCCTCTGGTATTGCGTTGTCTCTATAAAAGCGTACAATTTAATTAACGTTGAGCCCACCGTACCGGGTAGCCACCCTTATAAAAAATCCTAACAAAACGCTTATGTCAGAGATAATTCTTTATCCGACAGAGACGGTGTACGCGCTCGGGGTCAATCCCTTTGATCGCGTAGCGTGGCACGACCTCTGTGAGCTCAAGGGACGGCAGGGTAACCAAACGGCCAGCTGGCTCTTGCCGTCAGTTGAGGATATTGCAATTTATGCAAAAATCACGCCGAAGGCTCAGGAGCTTATAGACCAGTACATGCCCGGACCTTTTACTATTGTGTTAAAGGCAAAAGACTATCTGCCGCGTGAGGTGCTGGCACTTGATGGGACAGTTAGTTTTCGCGTGTCTTCCGACACGATTACGCAGGAGTTGATTAATGATTATATGGCGACCCACAATGCGCCGCTTACTTGTACTAGTGCCAATCGTCATGGACAGCCCACTATGATAACTCCACAAAGTATCGCCGCGCAGTTTGGTGACAAAGTCCAGATGATTACCAAGATTGTCGACGACGGACCACGGGTCGGTCAGCCGTCTACTATTGTGCGTTGTGTAGATGATGTCGTGACGGTCTTGCGCCAAGGTAGTATTGAGATCGAAAAACCAGTCGCAGTAGCTTCGCCTAATATGGAAGCACTCTACGCTGAAATATTTTAGGCCAGACTTTTATTACCATCAGCTCTGATTACATCTGCGCCACGTGGCGCTAGGGCACTTGAAGCGTGGGCGTGGCCGGCCAACGCAATCATAATGCTGTTATCAGTCGAAAGTTTTGGTTGCGGGAAATATACCGTTAGGTCGGGGTATTCGGTGAGGAACTTAGCTTCGAACATTCGTTTGAGGTGTTGGTTAGCGCTGACTCCACCGCCCACGATGAGAGTCTGAGCGTTGTGTTTTTCTACGGCCATTGTAGCCTTCTTCAAAAGTACGGTAGTGACTGCATCCTCAAAGTCACGAGAGATAGCTTTCACATCTGTTTCGGTGAGCTCCTTATCTTGTACCGCATAGCGTACCGCGGTCTTAAGTCCAGAAAAAGAAAAATCTAGATCACCAGAGTGAAGCATCGGCGTAGGAAATTCGGCGAACTTAGGGAGTTTTTCTTTGCGCGCTTGCTCGGCTCGCTTAGCGATTTCTGGTCCACCGGGATATTGCAGACCTATCAGTCGCGCGACTTTGTCGTAGGCTTCGCCGACAGCATCATCCCTCGTTTGACCAATTTTTTCATACTTACCCCAGTCGCTCATCAGGATGAGTTCAGTGTGTCCGCCAGAAATGAGTAACGAAATAGTCGGGAAGGGAATATCTGACAGCATATCGTCACGCTCAATATCAAATACACTAGAGAGCACATGACCTTCCATGTGGTTCACAGGGACGATAGGTACATTCCAAAGCAGTGCCAGCGCTTTAGCGAAGTTGACTCCAACCCACAGTGCCGGCTCGAGTCCCGGGCCACTAGTAACCGCAATCAAGTCAATCGCATAAGCACCATGTTCACGGTGAAAGGTTAGTAGCTCGTCACCCAGTTCACGCTCACGCGCCAACGTTGTGCGGATTTCTTCTTCTTGCTGTGTAGTGAGTGCCGGAGTGAAGTCATTCGCTTCCATTCCAGACTCTCTTATCGCTTTCTCTAGCATCGGCACAACCGTCACGATATGCTCACGCTTGGCGAGCATCGGGAACACCCCGCCATATTCGCGGTGAATATCAATCTGCGACCACAGTGCGTTGCCAAGGATGTCGTAGGTGGCGTGCGGAAACTCACCCTTAGCCTCAACGAGACTGATTGCGGTTTCGTCACAGGATGTCTCAATACTGAGAATTAGCATAGCGCAAATATACGCTAAACGTTGTTATTTCGCAAAAGTATGTTATTTTCTCAGAGGAGGTGACTTATGATGTCTAAGTTTTGGAATTCGCCGCTTTCGATGGTTGTCCTTGTCCCAACGATTTTTGGACTCGCACTTTGGGAGTTGGCGACTGGCAAGCGTCTGACTTGACCAAAAAGGGCTGACAGTGTGTCAGCCCTTTTTATATGCAACTTTGTGCGCGATGGAAGGATTGAATGAAGTAATTAGTCAGTAATTCCAAATAATTCAGCTATTCTATTACAGACTGCGTAATTGAATATTTTCTCTGAAATTTCAGAGTAGTTTCCTGGAGGATTACGTTCGAAGTCATCCAATGCTGACATTACAGACTCAAGATCGTCGGATCCATCTGGCTCGTTGTTATCCCTGTGGCCACCTTCAAGGAAATTGACTACAGTAAGGTCGCCGCTTCTATTTGGGTCTTGAACAGCGAAAGTTTCTACCGCAGCTTTAATTTCCGACAAGTTACTTGCCAACGAAAGTTCTTTTAGAAAAGTTGGACGTTTTTCTAAACTTTGGGCAGACGCTTCTTGCCAACCATATGATTCACCGTTTTCATTGAATTTTTCCATATGAATAGATTTTAACACATTCAGTTGGTGCGCGATGGAAGGATTGAACTTCCGGCCTCTTCAATGTCAATGAAGCGCTCTACCACTGAGCTAATCGCGCGTATGCGTGCACAGACCAGCTTCAATGGAGATGGTGAAGTGTCCGGGGGACAGTTCGCCGCTACCACTGAGCTAATCGCGCATTATTAATTTAATATTGGTCTGATTCTGCGAGAAGTATAGTAGCACAATATGCTTTAATTGGAATCAGGAGTAGTTTAAGGTAGTATTTACAGGTTATGGAAAATGAAAAGTTAGACATACAGAAAACAGGCTTTGAGCCGGAGAGTATGCCGACAGAACAGGTGGAAGACGTTGTTGTTGCTTTGGACGAAGCTTTTCAGTATTGCCGAGCAAATCCAGATGATTTTTCGTGTGATTGCTCCGCACTACACTCAAGGATTTGCCATACAGAAGTACAGCGACTTTTTCAGCACTACGAAAAACACGAAGTGCTCACACACGATGATATCGAAAAAAGCATTAATGCTGTTTTGAGAAAACTTGAGACTGAGATGAGCGATGCGCCTGAAGACGAATTTATCAGCAAAAGGTTCCAGCTTCTTAAAGAGCGCCCGAGAGAAATAAAACTGGCGACAAGAAGATATGTACAAACTATCTCCAAGTTTTTTCATATCAAGAAACAGCAATTTCGCTTGGACCCTGTAGACTTTAAGGCTGAGTTTGAAAAGATCGATCGGATCCGAAGAAATGCACACGATGGACTAATCGAGACACTTACTATATACACGAGGACCATTAATGAGCTATATAGATATGGCGCCCTAGATGGGTTAGAGATAAAGGAATGGCATGTCACGGACAGGTTTGGTTCGGACTTGCCGCCAGAGGATACAATTCTCGTGTTTGCTGGCGACGTTTTGAGAAACAGAGACTTGGTGAAAGACTGGGCGGTAAGCGCTCACCTAAACGAAAAATTAAGCCAAATAGAGGAGATGCAAAAAGGGCACTCAACGTTATAACATTGAGTGCCCGCTAGTGCGCTCGAATTACTTCTGAGTACACTAGTATTAGATGGCGCATGATATCCTGATTAGTGATCTCAGGTAGTTCCGCCCTAATTTTATCAGCGAAAGTGATGAAGCGTTCAGACTCCATGACTTCTTTGATTGATTTGTCGCAGGTATCTTGGTAAAGGATACCCGCGTCCTCGCATATAGCTGAGGCCAGTACCACGCTTACCACAAGTGTCCTCCTTAAGAACAGAGTTGTGATGGATAATAGCACGAACCACAAAAATGTCAACGAGTGCACCCTCTAAAATTGAAACCAGTATTCATGCCTAAAAAACAAGAAAAACAGCCGAATATTCCTAATACACCGATACCGTTCATTATCTTTATTTCGCGGCCTTTTGCCTTGCCGGCTTGGACAGCTATTTTTGTTGTCATCATTGCTTCAATAATCAGCCAGTCGACAGCGTTGGTATTTAAATGGGTGATTGAAGCGGTGCAGGAAAATGACATAAACAAAGCGTTGAAGCTGGGATTGCTATTTCCGGTGATGGTTTTCTCGGTGCAGATGTTGTATCGCATTAGTGGGCTAGCGGGACTAACGTGGGCAATCCGAGTAAAGAAGCACATTCAGGATGTATTATTTTCGTATTCAGTTAAACACAGCCATAGCTATTTTAGTAATCGTTTCGCCGGTTCATTGCTTAACAAAATTGGTAATGTAATTGGGGCTGTTGACAGCATCATCATGGATTTTCTATGGTCTTATCTTGCGACTTCCGTGACTCTCCTTACGACCCTATTTTATATCTACTCTGTCGATACTATTTCAGGACACCTTTTCTTCGGCTTGATTGTTAGTCTACTTGTCGTCAATAACTATTTCATAAAGCAGAAGAGAATGCTCTCTCGAGAAGTAGCGGCGGCCAGCACTGTGATTCGGGGTACGATTGTGGATGTGTTTAGTAACATCGCCGCGGTTCGACAATTTACTTCACAAGAAAGTGAGCAAGCTCTGCTCGAGTCACAAGGAAAGAGTTGGGTAGAGAAAGGTATCAAAAGTATGCGTCACTCCGAAATGGTGATGGCCGTTAACGGATTGATCCTGTTTTGTTTTTCTGGTTCAATTTTTTATGTTCTGACCCAGCGTTGGGGTGCTGGTGCAATCACTACCGCCGATTTCATTTTCATTCTTGCCCTCATCTCACAAATCACTGGCACGCTCATTTTTATTGGCCGAGTGATGTCACATTATGCGCGAGTGAGAGGTGAGTTGGAGGAAGGACTAGAAGAACTAATCGTCCCACATGAAATTGTCGATGCACCAGATGCACAGCCGCTAGAAGCCTCCACTGGAAAAATTGATTGGAAAGATGTCGATTTTGAGTTTGGTGAGAATAAAGTTTTCGATGGTTTCAATCTAGAGATAAAACCAGGACAACGGGTGGGTCTGGTCGGTCATTCCGGAGCAGGAAAGACGACGTTCGTCTCACTTCTACTTAGGCAGCATGATGTCACAGGTGGTTCAATCGAGATTGACGGGCAGAATATTGCAGATGTGACACAGGACTCACTTCGTAATGCTGTGGCTGTGGTGCCGCAAGAGCCGATGCTTTTCCATCGTACTATTCGTGAAAATATTGCGTACGGCAAGTCAGATGCCACCGATGAAGAAATCATTGCGGTAGCGAAGAAGGCCCAGGCACATGACTTCATCATGCAGCTGGAGTATGG
>JAYTZG010000044.1:0-8953 GCA_043742005.1 Minisyncoccota bacterium
GCTCTCTCTAAAAACTAGGTTAGCCCGCCGCCGCACCACAAGAGTATATCCGTTTCTATAGTCGGCTGAAGCCTCCTTAGAAACTAGGTTATTCCTGGACGTTTTTAAAAGAGCCCAAAAGTAGAGAACACTTACCTTTTTTGTGTAGGTTACTATTGTTAATCAATATGGTATAAATATGCCATATTTTTAAGGTTGTATGTCTGATACTACACAAAAAACCCAAACGTTTCTGAATTGGTTTAGAGCGTCGGTGGTCGTAGCAATTATTATTGGGATTGGTTTTTTTGTGTATACAAATGCCACGCAAGAAAATGCCAAGTATCCTTTTAAGCTAGGTCTCGACCTCGCTGGTGGGTCGCACCTTGTATATGAGGCCGATGTTACCAAACTCGACCCAGCGGAAGTCCCGCAGCTGATGGGCGTATTGCGCGCAGTAATTGAAAAACGCGTCAACGCTTTTGGCGTATCTGAACCTATAGTACAAGTAGAGAGAAGTAGTTTTGTAAGTGAGCAGCAATCAGAACGACTTGTTATTGAGTTGCCTGGAGTAACAGATGTCAGTCAGGCAATAAAAGAAATCGGCGAGACACCAGTGCTTGAATTCAAACTTCTCGATCCAGACAAAATGGCGCAGCAGCAGACCTTGCAGTCTGTAAAATCACTCACCGAAAACGCTTCTGGTTCCAAGGCTACTGTCGGTAATATAAAAGTAAATGGCGAAGAAATTGTTGAAGAAGATCCCTACACCGACACCGGTCTCACTGGTCGTTATCTAGAGACGGCAACGATTGAATTTGCGAGCGGCCAAAGCGGACAGCTCTCCAACGAACCAATGGTGAGTGTGAAGTTTAATGAAGAGGGCGCAAAGCTGTTCGCTGATATCACCCGGGCTAACGTCGGCCAACAGCTTGGTATTTTCCTAGATGGGGAACTTCTTTCATCACCCGTAATTAACGAAGCGATTACCGGCGGTACGGCTATTATTTCTGGAGACTTCACTGCTGACGAAGCCAAGAACCTGGCCGAGAACTTAAGCTTCGGTGCGTTGCCGATGCCAATCAAACTTGCCAGTACCCAGACGATTGACGCAACCCTTGGTGCCGGAGTTATACAGCAAAGTATTGTTGCCGGTCTCATTGGCTTCCTGCTCATCGCTGTATTTATGATTGCTTGGTATCGCTTCGCTGGACTCGTCGCTTGTGTCGCTCTCGTTTCCTACGTACTTATTTCACTATTGGTATTTCTTTTGATTCCAGTGACGCTTACTGCAGCCGGTCTTGCTGGCCTTGTCCTTTCTATCGGTATTGCGGTGGACGCTAACGTATTGGTGTTTGAGCGTATGAAAGAAGAATTCCGCGCTGGCAAATCTAGTCACGAAGCAATTACTATTGGATTTGGACGGGCGTGGCTCGCGATTCGCGACAGTCATGTGACTGGACTAATCTCATCCCTGGTTCTATTTTGGTTTGGTACAGCGATGATTAAAGGCTTCGCACTCGTGATGGGCTTTGGTATCCTTATATCACTCATTTCAGCTATTACTATCACTAGGACACTGCTTCTCATCGTACCGGAATTCAAGCGCAGCGACGCCGGCGTTTGGCCGTATCTTTTAGGCACTGGTCTCCAGAAAAAATAACTTGCGAAATATTGTATGCATATAATTCGAAACAAAAAATTCTTCCTTATCTTAGCCAGCATCATCGTGCTAGGTTCACTGGCCGTAGTTGCTAAGTTTGGCCTCAAGCCTGGTATCGACTTCACTGGCGGTTCTCTTATGGAGGTGAGATACGAGGTGATTCCAGAAAAGACTGCCGTAGAACAAGTAGTAAGCGATCTTAGCTTAGAACACTCATCGATACGACAAGCCGAGAGCGACGCTGGCAGCGGATACCTAGTCACCACTCGTGCCCTCAACGAAGATGAGCATCAAGCGTTGAAAGATAAGCTTACTGCGCTCGGGGAGGGTGGACAGGTAACGCAATTCACTTCAATCGGTCCGGTCATTGGTCAAGAACTAGCTGACAAAGCGGTGTGGGGTATTGGCGCGGTTGTAGCACTCATCATCATTTATGTCGCCATCGCTTTCTCTGGTGTGGGCGCACCGGTTAGTTCTTGGATTTACGGATTCTTCACGATTGTAGTTCTTGGACACGACATCTTGCTTCCGGTGGCGTTCATGAGTCTCATGGGTCATTTTGCCGGAGCGCAGGTGGACGTACTCTTTGTGACGGTGCTATTAACCATACTCGGTTTTTCCGTAAACGACACCATTGTCATCTTCGACCGTATTCGCGAGAAGTTGAAAGGGAACCGCACCGAATCACGTCGCAGCGTCCCCGTGCCAGGAGGTAAGGACGACATCCAGGTTACCTACACTCTGACTAAACCATTTGGTGACATTGTTGGTGAAGCTATTGATGAAACTATGACTCGTTCTATCAACACCTCACTCACTGTAGTCCTTTCACTTATCGCTCTCTATTTCTTCGGAAGCTCTGTGACCAAGATTTTCTCACTAACGTTGCTAGTTGGAGTAATCGCTGGAGCCTACTCATCTATTTTCATCGCCTCACCAATGCTAGTCTGGTACCAAGAATGGCAAGATAAACGTAGTGGTAAAGTAAAAAATAATTAATAGCTTTTATGCGTTCACTAATTGAGTTTAGTCGTCCAGCAAGTGCCCTAGTTTTTAAGGAGGATTCATCTGACTATAAAAACGGAAATACTCTTGGGGTGCTCCTTAGGAAAGGGGCGAATTGGGACATAAATTCAAAATAGTCGCTACGCTCATTTTTTCATTCATGATAATTGGTATTACGGGTACTGATGGTAGCGGAAAGGGCACGGTTGTCGACTATCTTGTAAAAGAAAAAGGATTCGTTCACTACTCTTCGCGCAAGCTTCTACTTATAGAAATTGAAAAGGCAGGTATCGAAGCTTCCCGCAATGAATTGCGACTGATGGGTAATAAAATGAGAGCTCTCCACGGCGACGATTTTATTGCAAAGCGGGCCTATGAACTTATTGCCGAAGCAGGAGTTAAGAATGCTGTCATTGAGTCAATCCGCGCAACTGCAGAAGCAGAATATATTAAGGAACATGCGGGAATACTCTTGGCGATTGATGCCGATGAGCGCGTACGTTATGAACGCGTTCAGTTACGCCGCTCAGTGAGCGACAAAGTATCTTTTGAACAATTTGTAGCGCAAGAGACGCTCGAAAAAAACGATCCCGACCCTCACGGTATGCAAAAAACCAAGGTGATGGAGATCGCTGACTGTACTATAAATAACGACGGAACTCTTGAAGACCTCCAGGCACAAATTGAAGTATTTCTAGCTCAGTACAATTCCTAAAAACCGGCGCCCTAGGGCGCCGGTTTTTAGGAAATCTTTGTCCCTATAAATTCCTCTCCGTCTAGATATTTCACTACTTCGTCTAGTTTGTCTCCGTTTATGATAGCCACTTCGATATTGTCGCGCTGCGCTACCTTGGCGGCGATGGGGTCAAAGGGGGAAGAGAGTCCGGGGTCCCAGTCGGCTGGAATGAGGGCGCGGAAGTCTGTCCAGGAGATGTTTTCTATTTTTTGCGCATCGGTATTAGTGCGGGGGTCGGCGGTATAGACGTAGTCGATGTTGGAGAGGTTGACGACTTTGGTGGCACCTATTTTCTCGGCGATCTGTACAGCTCGCAAGTCGGTCGAAGAGCCTGGCCTGTAGCCGGCGGCGATTACTACTTTTTCATTTTTAGGTACATCTAGAATCTCATCTGGATTAGTAATCATGACGCGGTGGGCGGTGTGACGGAAAATGGTTCGCAAGAGATGTCCGTTGAGACGAGTGGCGTGAATGCCCATCCAGTCGAGATCTTCAGCGTCTAAGTCGGAGACGGCGCCGGCTGCGTCTTGGTAATTCCGCGCCGTGCGCCCCCCGCCGGCAATGATAATAAAACGACGACCCTTTGAGGTCGTTTCCATATCAATAAATTTTTTAAGACTGGTGAGGAAAGTGGTATCAATAGCGCCCGGGACGATAAGTGAACCACCAACTGACATCACAATTGTTTCTGTAACAGGCATATCAATGTGCATTGTACTCTAAGTGCAAATAGTTTCAAACCCTACATGATACAATGGGGTTATTATTAAATGAAGAAAGGAGCTGTAGGCGACTATTCTGAATTTATGCAGGCGCTTAGCATATTTCGACCCTCCAAGGGAGAAATAGGTTGCAGCGAGCTGTCAAAATTATACAAACTTTAAAGCAAACCCATGTCACCAGAACTTATAAAAGCCATCCGTGAGCGGATTGAAGCTGGCCAAGCAAAAGACGTTATTAAAGTTTCAGTCCTAGCGATGGGCCATGCCGAACCGGTGTTCGAAGCCGCTTACACCCTGGCCCTTAACGATCTAGAAAAATCGGCTACGTCAGCCGTATCGATTCAAGAGCCAGAGCTTCCTTCGGCGTATGAACTTATAGTAGAAGCCGTCAAGTTTGTGGGCAAGCGACTGGACTTAGTACTGCTCGTGTTGGTGCCGGGACTTATATTTTTTTGTCTTTCTTACTTAGTTGAACAAGCGATTGAGCCGAAAGCCCTCTTTGTAGCCACCAACGTCGCGGCGACTATTTTCTTTGTTATATACCTCGTGTCTATGTTTTCGGTGATGTATATGGCCAGTAAAGAAGAAACGCCAACATACACTGAAGGTTTGCTTTGGACAAAGCGGCATATTTTTTCACTGCTGTTTATTTCTATACTGACTTTGTTTGTGGTATTGGGCGGATTTCTGCTTTTGATTATTCCCGGAATCATCCTCTTAGTGTCAGCTTATTTTTCCCAGTACGCCCTTTTTCTTGAAGACCAAAAAGGAGTCGCGGCTTTGGCACGTAGCCGAGCCTTGGTGCGCGGGAGGTTTTTCGCTATTGCGCGAAAGCTATTCGCCTTTGCCCTCTATTTCTTAATACCAGTTTTTTTCATCGTTGCCATGGGCGCAGTGTTGGTTACAGCTAATCCAGCTTTACAGAAGTTTACGTTCGCCGAGGACATTGGTACAGAAATTGCATCGGCTTTCTTCACCGTCATCAGTGCCTACGCCATGGGTCGTCTCTACCGGGCTATGCAAGTAGGGAGACCATTAACCGAAGTGTCGGGTATGGGCCGGGCTATCTACTGGGCACTGTCACTTCTTGGTGTGGTCGCCATCGGCGTCATCCTTGCACTAGTATTCTTCTTCCAGTCTTTTCTACCAGATGCGGTCATTAAAAATTCTTCTTCTTTGCAATCAGAAATCCAGAGCACGTCGCTGACTGCTCAACTATATGCCCTAGAACACAACAATTCATTTGAGGGCGTGTGTGACACGCTGCGCCCAAAGATAGCTTCTGCAGATTACGTATATTGCAACGACAACGAATCACAATGGGCGATTCAAGGTGAGACTTGGGAGGAGCGCTGGTGCGCTGACACTACCACTCTAGGTAAGGAGGTTCAAAGTTCTCTTGAAGAACGTTTTACCTGTCTAATCTTCCCAGAAAAGCAGCAGCC
The DNA here is from genome assembly GCA_043742005.1 of Minisyncoccota bacterium. Taxonomy (GTDB): domain Bacteria; phylum Patescibacteriota; class Minisyncoccia; order Phycocordibacterales; family UBA918; genus OLB19. Next base: position 5,551 of record JAYTZG010000044.1, read on the forward strand.
TGAGGCCTCCAATGAGGGCGTGACAGGTACTGATAGCGCCGAAGCCACGTCAACTGACAGCTAAACGAGCCTTGAGTAGAGCCACAAAACACTATTGACACAAGCACCCATTTGTGATAGGGTAGCAGGAGCTTCATTACGGGACTGGTAATTATTTTCGGCTATCTTTTATCCGAATTTCTCACCACTGAGTCCCGCAAAGGGGCCTGTCCCGGCAATGTTGCCGGATTATATCCCGGCAACAATCAAGTCGCCGGGACAACTGGAGTAAATACAATGAAGAATACCTCCAACTTCCGCGGCCTGCTGGCCATCTCCGCTCTCGCTCTGAGCGCAGCCCTGGCCTTGCCGGCTGCAGCCCAGACGGCACCAAGTCCGATGACCAATCCGACGACGCCGACCACATCGTGCGGCACGGTTTGTCCCGGTACCAGTACTTGGACTATCGGTGGCCAGTCCATCTTTGGCGGCGCCGGTGCGTCGGTGTTTGAAGGAACGACCGGCAGCAACAAGGTCACCAAAATCGGCTCTGGTGGAGTCGATGTCGTCATGAAGGCGACTGGCTGCGCCACCATCGACTGCACCTCCGGTGCCTCGTCCTTCACCTTCAACGGGTTCGCTCGTGAACAGGTGAATGTCGAAACAACTGCCGGCGGAAGCACTTCCGGCGTTCCTGTCATGGCCCAGAATCAGGGTCAGGCCATCGGCATCGTGAACTTCACGATGCAGCGCCTGCAGGGTCCGACGCCGACCACGACGCCTACGGCCCCCTAAGCTTATACTCGTGGACGAGCTCCAATCTGGTCACCGACCAGAAAGGAGTTCGTCCACTCCAATGTACATTTTGATCTTTCGACCACCTTAGCACTGCTTGGGTGGTTTTTTGAATGAGACAAAGAGTAGCAAAGCTACGACTATGTCGAATTTATACAGGCTCCTCGGCAGATTCGACCTTCCCAGGGAGATATCTGCCGGCGGAGAGCTATAGAAGTAACCACAAGGCATGTTCTCGTTTCAAAAAAGGAAAGATGGTAGTGCGGCCTTGCAATTTATTTAAAAGTATGATATAACCTTGAAGTTGGGCCCATTCGAGTCCAGACGAGTTCTTCTCGTCCTTTTACATTACAAATAAAGAAAGGAAAAGCGCCATGCATAAAGTGCATCGCATCATTCTTGCGCTCCTGATGGCGCTCGTAGCCGTACCAGCATGGGCTTCGGCCCCAGCTACCGGTTCTGAATCTTCCGCAACGACAGTAAGTCCATTGCCGACTTCGGACGAAAAAATCAGTCGAAAGTGGCTTCGGATGAATCCGAGCACTTTTGCTGTCAGCAATGCGGCCGTGCTTGAACAGTACGACCGTGCAGCTCGGCTCGATTCACGGCTCACGCCCGAAAAGCGAGCGCACCTCGCGACGATGTTGCAGGCGAAAGAGGGAGTCGAAGTCATGGTGCCGGATGGTATCTGCCTCGACTGGTTGACTGGACGTTTCGAGGGTTCGCCCTTCGTCTATTCCGGTATGTGTAAGGGTCTTGGTCGCAACGACCGAGCGCTCATGTACGACCTCAAAGACGGTGTGACCATATACTGGTTCACCGGCGAAAAGGGAAAGAGCTGTAACAACATCGGCATTGTAATCAAGAAAAAGCCGCCGCCTCCAGGCATTCCAGCGGAACCAGCGAAGCCGAAGAAGATTGTCTGTCAGACTGTCTACAGTCAGCGCCAATCGCCGCCGACTGAGGGACTGTTCATCTCGTCCCTCTATCTGGTTGACTGCTGTTGCGATGTGCTCTATACCCCATCGCTTTACATCCCCGGCGGTTCGCCGGATACGATGACTTTCGCAATACAGGTCTGCAGTTGAGCGGCCACAAACCAAGAAAGGATGAGTACCATGAAGTTTCGTTCAATCTTGGCCGCTTCTGCGGCCCTCGTAATGGTTGGATTCTCTTCGTCTCCAGCCTATGCCGATCGCGGCAGACCAAGCGAACGTGTATGGATGTCAGGTGAAAGTCTGGAAGCCATCACCACCGAACTTCGCTCTGGTAGCGAAGTCTGTGTCGGAACCAAGCGAAACCACGCCTGTTCGCGGATCAACCCATTTACGGGAGAAGCTCTGATCCAAGACGTATCACGTCCGATCGGCGCCAACAAAAACGTAGTGGTAAACACTATCGTCGTACTCACTCCTGAAGGGGTGGTGATGCGGCGAGAGGACGGAGTCCTCGTGGCACGATTCCAGAGCGGATCGGAGAATGCTAACTGGCAGGCTACCCTGCAGAGCGCATTTCCTGCTGTGGCCGGGGGACTTACCAACGGTCTCGGTGCTGCTGTTGTGCAGGCTGTCGCCAACCCTTGCGGGAGTGGTGGTTGCGGTGGAGGCGGAGCAACAGCGATTTCGATCTCCGATTCTGCTGCGCAGACCATTGCCAACGTCCTGGTTCAAGGCTCTCCAGTGTGTGGCAGCACCGGTCCGTGTTACACGCCGACGCCGCTTGCTCCTGGTCATACCCAGGACTAATGGGAAGGGTACCCGAGACGCAAGTCTCGGGTACCCAACCTACCTTTCTTTATAAAGTTCTTATTTCAAGCCCCATCAGCTCCACTGACGGGGCTTGCTTTTTTGTATAAAGTATGATATAAATATGCCAGCGGACTTTTTGGTCCTTGAAAATTCAACTCAAATACCAGTATCGTGCTGGTCGCTCTAAAGGAGGGCGTATCATGAAAAAGTTTCTTGCTTTTATTGCAGCCATCATCGCTCTCGTGGCGATGCCGGCGCTGGCTTGTGAATTCGAAGGGCAACGTAATTTCCCTGTGGCACCACTCTTCGGTGATGCTTCGGCTACCGGAAATCCAGTTTCGGTAGAAAAGATCGCTGACCAGTTTGTCAGCCGTCCTGAGATCAGAGCCAAATTCGAGGCAGCAGGTTGCACTGCTGCAGAAATGAAGGGAAAAATTATTGCTCTTAACGGTGGTAATTCGGCCGAGCTCATGGCTCGTTCTGCGAACTTCATATTTCCGACGCTGAAGCTCCTAGCTCCGGCTTCTGCAAAACCGGCTCCGGCCGCGAGTGCTGCACCGCAGTTCACTGCGCAAGCGGTTGTTCAACCGCTTCCGGTGACAACTGCTTCGGCAGCTCCACTGCCGGCTCCAGCTGCTGCTCCCACGGCAGCTCCGGCTACTCCGGTTGTGGCGGCACCGCTTGCGGTGAAGCCACTGCCGGCACGAGTCGACATGACGGACGTCTGGGGTGCTATCAACGCACTCAAGGCGGACGATGAAAAGCTTCGTGCTGCAATCGCAAATAAATCTCCTGAGCAGGTGACTGCTCAGGATCGGACGGTGATTAAGCAGTTGAACGCTATTCCCAATTGGGAGGAAGCACTCAAGAAGCTCGGCGCC
>JAYTZG010000045.1:0-8871 GCA_043742005.1 Minisyncoccota bacterium
AGTGAGACTGTAGCGATCGAAAAGGACTAGTGAAGAGTTGTGGCGGTTGATGCCGTACAAAATACCGTTGTCAGAGGTGAGGTCAAACGAAGTGAAGGGAAAGAAGCTGGAAAGCGGTGAAGAGTTGAACTTACTATGTACCATCAAAATGTCGTTCCCGAGCGGCATAATACTTTTAAATCCCTGTTCTTGCTCAAAGAGCGCTGGCTTCATTGTGATGAGACGAGCATCAAGTAGACCGCGGATGTCATTCTCAGCTTTGTTTACCTCAGCTTCATTACTGCCATAAATTGCCAGGTAGAAACCTACGTCAAAGAGACGCTCTTCGGATTGTTGAAGTTTGTCACGAAGGTCTTCGAGATTCTGGTAGGCAGCTTCTAGCTGGGGGTCACGCACTTCCCCGCGAGATTCCTTAATACTAATCTGACTCTGTACTTCCGCCACTTTCTTTTGAAACTTCTTTAGCGTATCGGCGGTATCGATGGGGTGAATAAAAATCGAAACATCTATTTCACGCGGCATGTTGAGAACTGGTTCAAGCCAACCTTCATTTAAAAAGCGCGGATAAGAGACGGCGTAGTAAACGCGGGCGATTACACCACTGATGTTGATTTCACGCGGGCCAACACTGATAGCAGATGGCGCGATGACATCAGTAAGAGTGATGAGTTGGTCGCCCATCGAGATGCCGTCACTTCCTATTTTTTTAGATGAATTAAAAAATCCCATACCTATATATTAACCTCCATAAGCGGCGCTGAGCCAGTGGAGTCTGAGGGGTTGTAGATGTGATAGTACAGTTCTACTAATTCATCCTTACCCAACACAATTGTGCGGACTCCCAACCTAGCTAGGCCTTCTGTGATAAGAGATACCCGCTGCTCCAGCTGGGTGCGATACTCAGCAAAATTAACGTCGGACATTGACCCTCCGGCTCCTCCACCTGGCGAGAAAATACCTAACCCCTTTCCGAGATTTACTTTAGCTGCAGTATAGGGCACCACCACAAAAAAGTTTTTACTCATCACATCAACATCAGCTGTAAACGAACGAATGAACTCTATGTATTCCTTGAGCTGGATACGCATCAGGTCGTTATCTTGTTTGTCCTCGAGCTCAGCTAAGACGGCTAGGTATGGCTCGACATTTAGTCGGCGCGACTGCATATGGATTTGCAGAGAGAAGTCGAGCGTATTCAAAAACTGTTGGAATTGCTGCAAAATAGCCTGCTGTTCGTCGGCCGACTTGAGCGCAAAGTTCACCGAAGACGCCAAAAGAATCATCACCATTTGTCCGGTTTTTTGGATGACGACGTTGTCACGGATTTCTTTAATCGGGACGAAGTCTTGCGTGCGTGCGTTGTTTGCGGCCATATTTATTGTTGTTTTTGGATTGCTTGTAATTCGAGTTTGCGAGCGAGTGACGAAATATCGTTGGTCTTCTTTGTTCGTAGTACTGGCGGTGCGGGGGTACTGGTTGTTATAGATTCTTCAGTAATTTTATACACCGCCTCTTCCTTGGAACGCCATAGGTATAGGCGGTCACCAGTGATGTAGTTGATTATCGCTTCTAAAAAGAATGAAAATGGTCGGTTGTTAACTGGATAGAAGGAAAGGGCGCTGGCCAGTAGGGCAATAGGTAGGCCGACGATAGCAAAAATTATAAACGGAAGCGTCAAGAAAATAACCACGGCTGCCCCTACTCCACCACCGAGATAGAGGAATTGTCGCCAGGTCAATGGACCAAAGATTTTATCTTCGATTTCAATGAATTGCGGAACTTCAAAACGCATACACCACCATTATACATGGTGGTGTATGCGTTGCGCGTTCTCTGTCTACTGTTCACTACCCCAACGTGGTGGGTTGTCAGTTGGTGGTCTCGGTGGCAAAACAGTCGGTGTCGGGACGGCCGGTTCTTCTGGCCGTGTCAAAATCTTCGCCTGGCTAGACTGGTAAGTATTCACCGGTGCCTGTGCCACCACCGAAGCATCCCCCGCCATGGTGCGTAGACCTTGAATTTCCGTGAGATTTTGCTCAGCCTCGGCAATCTCTGAATCTAATCCGGGCTGATCTCCGGCATGATTTTGTCTAATGTATTCACCTCGTATCATTTCATTAAGTCCGTCTGGTAATGATGTCTCAAATGCTGCGAAAAGTTCGGACGCATCCTGTTTCGGTAGGTCACAGTTTGTACTGATGAATTCGATGGTACTTTCTTTATTTAAGAAGAAAAGTAAATATAAGTAGAAAGAATTTTGCAGCACTTCCAGGTTTCGTCCGGAAATATTAAGTGGCTCTGAGAAGGCTTCCGCTGCTTCTTCAATAAAATCACTTTCAACAAAAGCTCGGTATTCTTGGTCTAAATTAGCTAAACGAGTAGATATGATTTGATTTGGCATATATTTTATTTACCACCAGCCTCTTTAACAGCTTTTGTAACAGCATCTTGCAGTTTTTTATCAGCCGCCTCAGTTTGCTCCGAATCCAATTTTTTCACACCGTTCTTGCCGTATTCCTTCTCAAGAGACTTCACGACTTCCTTAAGGACGTAACTATTTGAACCAGCTTGACTATAGCCAACTAGGGCGCCAGTACCGACTGCTCCGGCTGCCAATCCCCCAGCCAATCCCCCAGTCGCACTTGCTGCTGAGAGGCCCTGGATACTACCCCAGCGTTTTTGTGACCGTGCTCGACGTTGCATGAAGTCAATTTGACGGGCGTATTTCACTAATCCCTCAGCTTCTTTTTTTGCATCCCCGTCGGCTTTTTCTGCCACTTTTACTCTTTGGTCAAAGGCAGCAAGCTCATCATCTTTTTGCTTGTCCCAGGCAGCCTTGGCTTTTTCGGACTCGTCTCGTAGTCGGGTCTTCTCTGCTTCATCTTTACCAAAGTATGTATTGAGAGCATTATTTGCAGCAATAAACTGATTCTTCACCTTGGATGTTCGCTCAAGAGCTTGGGCCGCTTCTCGCCTTTTGGCGATGTCTTCTTTTTGGGTATTTATTCTGGCCTGATGTTCAGCTTTGTCTTTGTCAGTAAGAAGACCAGCAGAATCTTTGGCTTCAAAGTCAGCTTCAGCCGCAGTAAGGGCATTTTCACGGGTTGCTGTTTCAGCATTATAGGTAGCACCACCGGTACGAATAGCCTCATCGTAGCCTTCTTTTCCGCCTTCTGCTAGAGCCTTTTCTCTCTGGGCGGCATCTTTCTTTTGCTTCTCAATTACTGCCACTCGCGCCCTTCCTTTAGGTGAATTGAGGTCGACAGTTCCCATATTCTTTGCTCGGTCTTTGTCTTTCTTCACCGCATCGTCAAGCCGTTGTTTGAAGCCACCTTTTTTGCCTTCTCCGATACCTAAAGCTTTACCAGCGCCCCCAACTCGACGGGCATCGAAACTAGCTTTTGAACCATATTCTGCTGCTTTATAGGCGGCACTCCCAAGCGCACTTCGGGCAGCCAAGCCTTTGAATTTATCACTTTGGGTGAGTGCGTGCATGCCCCTTCCGAGAGAGTTGCGTCCGACGGCCCCAGCGGCGCCAACTGGAGCACCAGCAACAAACCCTGCCCCCCTCTTGCTGTAGCTGATGGCTTTGTTTTTTAGGCTGTTGCCCATACTCATAGCTCCCTTAGCGCCGTCGGCGCCGAGCTTGTTTGCAATCATCAAAGACGCAATCATAAAACCGCACATGATAAAGAAATACGGTAGAGTCGTTTGCGATGCCGCAAGAGTCGAACCACTAGTGGCGTCAGTGGCAGCCGTTGAGAATGTCTTCGCCCACTTTCCACCGCCCGAAGAGACTTTAAGACTTTCCTGAAGACCTACCAGAGTCTCAAGGGAAAAGTAAAGAAAAAGAAAGTAGATGGGTGCAAAGAACGCCCGGCCGATAAACGCCTTCCAATACCTTTGCATCGTGTCACTAACCGGCGGTAAAACCCAAGAGACAAACATTAGGGGTGAAACCAGCATAAACATTGTCAAAGCAATAAAGCGAATCATTAACAAAAAAGCTCCTGCTGCGAGCACAAATGCGGTCACTAAGAAAAAGATGGCTGTTCCGAAAATGTAGCCCCAGCCACCACCACCGGACGAGTCCAACTTTAAACTAAGAAGGTCTTTGATGCCCATGAGCCCCAAAATATTGTCAGCGAGATTGGTTTTGTAGGTGGCCCCCCATTCGTTGGTGATTGGCTCAGCCCCAAACCCACTGATGGCTATTTGGGTAGCAAGTTGATTGGAGAAGTCCACTACGGTTTTGGTGATTAGGAGACTGAAGTTGATTAAAATAGCGGCGATGATGAGGTTTACTAGCCAGCGACGAGTGTTGGAGTTGTCTACGTCCAAAATCAGCTTGAAGCCGATATAGACTAAGCCAAAGATAAAGAACATGTTGACGAAGTCTCTCAGGATAAACCAGATTCTATCAACTGCCACACCAATGCCAGAACCAAGAAAAAGATTTCCAAACCCAATCACAAACGTGTTGACACTAAAGTCAAAGAGCATGGCACAAATCCATAAAATAGTACCAGTTATCGTGACGAGAATAGTCCAAAGTAGGTCCTGGAAAAAACCTTCCACTGCACCTGGACCGGCCGCTAAAGCCAAATGCGGCAGCACTAGAAAAGTCGTCACCAGTAGGGTTGTGAAGAGAGGAGTTTTATACCGGTGAAGTCTATTCATAATTAAAGGCGTTTCATTGGTTACGGCGTTGGTGGCACCCAACTCTTCTTGAGCGCATCAAGACCACTTCTAGTGATTGCACCGATACTTAAGAAGTTAGATTGGAGGACAGCGATACGTTGGGCGATTGCTTGTTTCCGCACGAGAGTGGTGTTTAGGTCGCTTTCCTCGGCCTTTAGGGCGAGAAACTCATTTTGAATAGTGTCGATCTTTGGAATATCAGTAAGAGCTTTGTCTCGGGTCGTTACGGCACTCTGGTATAGAGCATTGGCTAGGTCGCGTTTATCTTGAGGATTACTGAGATTGTTTTTGTAGGATAGGAGCGCCGGAATGGCTAGGTTAGCCGCACTTACAGCGTCGTCTTGTACCAGACGCGCAGTACTAAAGATATCGCCAACAGCGGCAATACTAGACGCTGAAGTGCTGGCAGCCAGGTTGTTTGATTGAGCAATAGCGGCATCAACATACGAGCCACTGCCGAAACTAGTGTCGGTGTATCCGGTGCCAGGAGTGAGTCCAAGAAGTCCTGCTGCGCCAGTGATGGCTTGGTTTGCGAGTTGGCCAATGAGCGCAGCGATAAGTTCGTTGATTTCGTCAGCAGCGACTAGTTCGTCTTGACCAGCGCCGAGAGCTTTGTTCAGTGAACCAGCAATAACTTGTCCAGGTTTAGAGATGGTACAACTCTCCTTTGGTCCTTTTGATCCAGTGACCATCTGGCAGATCTTCCCAGAAAGAAACCCTCCGCCCCAATTGGCTTCCGTGAGGACCTGACCTTTTTCGTTGGCAAGGCGTACACGCATGGCTGTTCTGGCGGTGAGGAGCTGTCCATAGGGGGTGTATTTTTTTGGGTTACTAGTGATAGTGATAAAGTCCTCTAGGCTACTGTCACTAAAAGTGCCGTTGTAGAAGTCTTCCAAATTATCGACGATGCCAGAAATACGACATTCGTCTGGATCTTCCTCATGTTCACGAGCTTGTTGGTATTCTACCGCCAAGGCAATTTGAATATCTAACTGAAACGGCGAACAAATAAATGAGCCAATACCACCTAGAGATTTGATATATTCCCCAGCGGCACGGTCGGCAGCATCCAGGAGGAAGCGCTTTACATCTTGGATAAATGCGGGTTTCCCTTTAAAACCAGAGTTAATCCATTTGATGAGACTGCCGATGATGGAAGAAATAATCGCCTTGCCAATCATAAAAGCGATGCCGTCAAGTGAGAATTCCTTGGCGACAAGGGCAGCGTTAGCCGTAACTACGGCAGCGATACCAGCTGCCGTAGCGATAGAAGCAGCCCCCGCCGGACCGACATCACTTACCGCCCACTGGGCTTCCACTACTGGCACACGGTTGAAGTATTGGGGCACGTAGGTAAATACGAATCCAAACACTAGCATTAAAGTGAGTACCAGGCTTCTTCTTAAGATGTTGAAAAAATAATCCATACGTAAGTAGTTATGTTTTATTGGGCCTGGTTGTTATTTGGGTTAAAGTTGGCGAAGAAAACAGCTGAATCCGAACTCGCAAAAAGTCTACTGTAGGGTGTGAGTGAGGTGTACATGTTTTGGAAGGATAGACGGAGTCCTAATGCGTCGTCTTGGTAGCGCTTGAAACGCATAAACGTCACCATCGGGTCGGTCACCGCCAGTGACATCGCAGCAATGTCTTCTTGTATAGCGCGATAGGAGTTTATAAGGTCGAGATGTTGTTTTAAAAATAGTGACGGTACGGGAATCGCCAGAGAGTCCTCTAGAGTGCCGGCGTAGATACCAGCAATAAGGTCAAGTTCTTTGAGGCGTTCAGTTTTACCGTTATTAAGTGCGTCACTTATGATATTTAATTCTGAGTCGACGCCTGCGACATTGTTAGTTAGTACAGCATTGGCCATTGCGTTGGCGTAGTTTTTTATGTCGTCGTCGGTCCAGGTACTCATTATAATTACGTCACGGGTATCGTAGAGAGTCTGCTCGGTCGATTTAGTCAAAGCGTCTACAGTGTCTTCTACCACCGCTTCTTTGTTTTTACCCAACGGGCCGTATTGCTTAGCTCGAATCATACCCTCAAGAAATTGGATACCAAGTTGGCCTGTGACAGTGGTCGGGAGTTCGTAGGTAGTGGTGGCAGTATCAATAAAAGCCTCAGTGGTGACAAAGGTGTCGCGCCAATCCTCGATGCCATTTTCGTCTTTGTCAGTTACCGCGATTGCGGTGCGAGCTGCCGCACTGGCTCCCGTCACCGCAGCTGGTTGGCTTAGTTTGGAAATTCCCAAACTTGAGTAAATGTAAGCACCAGACACTAAAGCGAGGCCAACTAGAAATGACCCCAGAACTTTTTGGTTAATCTGCCCGAACATACACTATAAGTATAGCAGTCAGCGTAGGATGATTTGTGATGTGTACACAAAAGCTGTGTACGATGTGGGTAGATTGTTGATAAGTAGACTATGAAGTGGATATTGTTGGGGATAGTAGTTTTTCAGCTAACGTTAGCCATAGGTGGAGAGAAACGTCTTCGGCACGGATGTTGAGTGCCAGACCAACTTCTTTAAAAATTTCCTCAAGTTGCGGACGGGGGTAGGATTTACTGAGGTTGGAGAGCAGTTGCTTGCGCTTTTGCCCAAATCCAAGGTGTAGCAGGATAAAAAAGTCTCGCTCTGACATGATGTAAAAAGCAGACTTGGAAATATCCGTTACCGCAATAATTGCGGAGTCGACTTTTGGTGGCGGTGTGAAGTGCCCACGTGCGATTGTTCCGACATAACTAGGTTTACCGTAGCATTTTATAGAAAGCGACAACAAAGACTCTTTCTTGTCTTTCGCGATACGACTGGCGACTTCTTTTTGAACTAGGAAAACAAGGGTATTCGGCTGGCAGTCGGTTTCTAGCATGGTCCGAAAAAGTAGGCCGGAGATATAGTAGGGAATGTTGGCCACAACTTTATATTGTTGGTGTTTAAGGCCAAACTGAGCGGGGTCGATGGAGCGGGCGTCGTGGTGGTGAATAACAAGCTGGCCTGCAGCGATTTCGGCAGTAAAAGTTTCATTTAGCGACTCAATCGCCCGTAGATCAGCCTCAAGTGCGATGACGTTTGCGCCGCGGGCCAAAATCTCCTGCGTCAAAGCCCCCGTCCCTGGACCAAGCTCCAGTACAATATCCCCTTCCTCAAGGTTGGCGGCGGTACACATTTTCTTTGGCACGTAGTCGCTATTCAAAAAATGCTGCCCTAGGGATTTTTTGTGTTCAAATTTCTCACTCATGTGTTGTTAGCCTACTGCAATACATTTATATATACAAGAACAGTCCCGTCAGGGGCTGTTCTATATTACGAGCTAGTCAAGATAAATAGTAGTTTCGTAGCCAGAGCTGTGGCCGCCGGTTGGATTGCCGGTCTCGACGTGTTCTTTGCTAATATCGTTTAAAAATGACGACGGGACGTTGATGCGTTGGCTGCCGAAGATAGTGCGCATGTGGGCGTAGGTGAGGAAGATTTTTTTCTCTGCCCGGGTGAGAGCGACGTAAAAAAGTCGACGCTCTTCTTCTTGATCGGTCTTGCCGTCGTCGAGCCGTTCGTGGGGAAAGAGGCCCTCCTCCAGGCCAGCGATAAATACGTAAGCAAACTCCAGACCTTTTGCCGCGTGTACAGTCATCAAGCGCACCGCGTTTAGTTCTTCTTTGTCTTTGATTTCGTCCTGGTCGCTTTGGAGAGCCGCGCTCTCAAGTAGCTGTTCCACCGCTTCAAGTGGTGGAAGTTCGTTGTAGCGAGCCGCTAAAGTTACCAACTCACGCAAGTTCTCAAGTCGCTCCAGGGCTTCCTCGGTTTTTTCTTCGCGGTACATACCTTCGATACCACTACGCGCCATGATGTATTTTATAGTGTCGGACAATGGTTTTTCAGCGGCACATTTTTCAATGTCAGCCATGATGGTATCAAAGCTAGCGAGTTTTTCCTGCGCACCCTTATTTAAGTCAGCGCGGTTGCCTTCAATAATTTTAAGCAGAGTCACTTTACCAATGCCGCGGGTAGGTTCGTTGATGATGCGCACTAAGTCAGCGTTGCTGCCAGGGTTTAAGGCTAGTCTCAAGTATGACAAGACATCCTTTACTTCTTTTCGTTCAAAGAATTTTGTACCAAGAAGTTGGTACGGTACAGCAAAATTAAGGAAGGCTTCTTCAAGGGCGCGTGACTGG
>JAYTZG010000046.1:0-8821 GCA_043742005.1 Minisyncoccota bacterium
CTATATTGCTATACATATGCAAGATATTGGAACCCGTATTGCGGATGTGCGCGAAACAGCTGGCCTTACTCAAACTGATTTAGCAAAAAAACTGAAAACTACCCAAAGCGCGATAGCGCGGATTGAAAGTGGTAAGCAAAACGTGAGTGCAGACATGATTAAGAGGATCGGTAAGGCCCTCGGCAAAAACCTCATTACCCTTTCACCCGGTACAGTTAATGTCCAAGTAAACGGCGGCAAAAAACTGTCCGGCACAATTCAAACTAACACTTCTAAAAACGGTGCAGTCGGACTACTCTGTGCTTCCCTACTCAACAAAGGCACGACTACCCTCCACGGCATGCCGCGGATTGAGGAAGTGCACCGCCTGGTTGAAGTACTGGAAAGTATTGGTGTAAAAATTGAGTGGTCAGGGAGTGTGATGAAAATCAATCCTCCAGCCAAAATCGATCTATCCAAAATTGACGTTGAAGCCGCCAAGCGCACGCGCAGTATCGTGATGTTCATTGGACCACTAATTCACCGGATGAACTCATTTTCACTGCCGCAATCTGGAGGTTGCAAACTTGGCAGCCGAACCGTCCGTCCGCACTTCTACGCGCTTGAAGAGTTTGGTGTCAGTATCGAAGCTACTGAAGATGCCTACAAAGTGAAGGTGGCGCCAAAATGTCCTGATGAAATAATCCTTTACGAATCTGGTGATACGGTAACTGAGAACGCGCTAATGGCCGCGTCGCTCGCGCAGTGTACAACCACTATCAAGTACTGCTCCGCCAATTACATGGTGCAGGAGATGTGTGTGTTCTTGCAGCACCTTGGAGTCACTATCGAAGGTATCGGCACCACCACCCTCACCATCACCGGCGTCCCGGAAATCAAAAAAGATATCGAGTACTATCTCGCCGAAGATCCGACCGATACGATGTTCTTCCTAGCAGCAGCGATTGTAACTAACTCTTCCCTTACACTCACCCGCTGCCCAATTGAATTCCTCGAACTCGAACTCCTCACACTAAAAAAGATGGGCTTTAAGTACACGCAGAGTAAACCGTATCTTGGGAAAAATGGTCAAGTGAAACTCGTCGACATCACCACCAAGCCTTCAAAGCTAGTAGCGGCTGTCGACAAAATCCACTCGAGACCCTACCCTGGCATCAACGCCGACAACCTCCCTTTCTTCGCCGTCATTTGTACCCAAGCCGCCGGTCAGACTCTCATCCACGACTGGATGTACGAGAAGCGCGCCATCTACTTCACCGAGCTTGATAAACTCGGAGCGGAGACAGTCCTCGCAGATCCACACCGAATCTACATCACCGGACCAACACCACTACGCGCCAATGAGCTAATCTGTCCACCCGCGCTGCGCCCAGCCACCATCCTTCTCATCGCCATGCTCGCCGCCTCCGGCCGCTCTGTCTTGCGCAATATCTACAGCATCAACCGTGGCTACGAGAAGCTGGTGGAACGACTAGAATCGCTAGGCGCCGACATCGCCTACCTTGACGAATTCTAATTATTGTATATAATATTTAAACGGATTAACGTTAGGAGTGAGTCATATTCGTCAAGACAAACCGAGTTTATGCCTATCTTACCGCACTTTCAGGAGCAGCCGCGCATACTGCGTAACAATAGGCAGTCCGACCGGAGCAGCTTTTACTGCTTTTGGCACCATCGTTGGGTTTTTCGCAACTATCAGCTATGAAGCCAACGCTGTTTCCAAATAATGGCCCAGAACCCACGATCTTCGGATCGTGTGGTTTTTTTTTGAGAAGTAAAACTCATTCTATCTTCACGGGCGTCAAATAATGTATTGCTGGATTGACGTGCGAAAAATACACCTGTTAACAGGTGTATTTAGGCTGCTCTTTCCTATATTTTCTATTCTCTCTTGAATACTCTATAATTCAGCCCATGTACGTCATTCAGGTTATTCCTCTCATTCGCGGTACCCAGCTTGAATCACTATCTTACTATTCCAGTATTTCATATGACGCAGGGACCTTTCTGCAAGTTCCAATTCGGGGCAAGAATCAGTTGGCCATCAGTATTAGCGCTGAGCCGGTGAGTCACACCAAGACAGCTCTTAAGGCCGCGACGTTCTCACTACGCAAACTACCGAGCCAACCTAACGCCAGTGTCGTACCAAAAAACATTCGCCTAACAGCGGAACAACTTAGTAAACGCTATCCGGCTTCACTTGGTGCTATTCTCTTTAATTTACTTCCGGCCGATGTGCGTAACGGTTCTCGGCAGTATAAAAAGACCACTGATATTTTTCACCAAGAGGAAACAACACCCCAGGTACTTGTTGGACGCCTCGATGAACGGTACGTCAGCTATCAAAGCCATATTCGTAGTACTTTTGCTCGCAAAGGTTCGGTCTTGTTTGTGGTGCCGACGGCGGCCGACGTGAAGTCGGCCGCCAAAGATCTCGGTCACGGTATCGCAGATAGACTGGTCATTCTAATTCCCAGTACCAGCAAGAAAAAGGAGCAAGAGACAATATCGCAGCTTGAAGACCATACTTTCCCAAAGTTAATTATTACAACTCCTGCGTATGCGTACACCGGACGTTTTGATATTTTGAGTATTATTATTGAGCAATCAGCCAGCTCTCACTATGTTGATCGTAATCGACCATACATCGACCACCGTGAAGCACTTATCACGTACGCCAAAGTTGCTGGCTGCAGTATTATTCTAGGTGACACCGTGGTTCGCACCGAAGACGAGGCCAGACGCCGTAACGACGAATACATAACCTATGGCGAAGAAGTGAAGCGAATGGTCTTCCCTGCGCCGATTACTGTCATCACCCAAAACGACAAGCCACGGACAGAAATGCCGTTTCAACTATTTTCTCCTACTCTTATAAAAGCAGTTACTACGACTCTCGAAGGTAACGGACATGTGTTTCTCTATTCAGCTCGGCGCGGACTAGCACCGGTAGTAGCTTGTACCGACTGTGGGTTTATCTTTCGCTGTCCTGATTCACATACGCCATATTCACTAGTGCGTACTGAAAAAAACGGAACCGAAGAAAGGTGGTTTGTTTCGAGTACATCAGGCCGTCGCGTCCGAGCAGCGGACACCTGCGACAAATGTGGCTCCTGGCGTCTACGTGAACGTGGCATCGGCATCCAACAAGTCTACGACGAGTGGAAAGAGAAAGTCCCCGGGACCGACGTAACCATTCTCGACCACACCATTGCGCCGACTGCTATCAAGGCCCGTAGAATTATTGATGGATTTTTTGCTAAAAAATCTGGTGTATTGATTGGGACTCAAATTGCTCTTCCCTACCTCAATCGTGGTGTTGATGTCAGTGCAGTCATTTCACTCGACGCCGCCCGCTCGACCCCGACTTGGCGCGCGGACGAATCACTCTTTCGTCTCCTGATGCGCCTACGTGAATGCACCTCGCGTGAAGTCATCGTCCAGACCAGAAGTCAACCAGACCCGTTGGTAGAATACGCCGCCCGCGGAGCCGTTGAACGCTTCTTTGACGATGAAATTGCCCTCAGACAACAACTTAAATATCCACCGTTTAGTACTTTCATATTGCTTACTTGGTCTGGGACGCCGGAAGTGGTAGTCGAAGCCGAAAAAATAATCAAACCAATCCTCGACACCCCACTCGCTTCTTACTACACCAACCCCCACTCCAGCCAGACACAATGCCACCGCCACGCCCTGATTCGAGTTGATGCCAATGACACTACTACCTACGAGCAGATTATTGAAAAGGTGAAGCGGGTGCCGCCTTACGTAAAAGTAGAAATCAACCCCGAGAGGATTGTCTAAACACCCCATCTATGTTGTTCCGCTGCGGCAGAGTGACGCTCACCGTACAGAAAGTACGCCTCGCGCCACTCTCCTTGCGCGCCTAGTATCTGGGGCATTTAGACAATCCTCTTAGTCAAAGTGACATGCATTGAATTTATTTGATGAATCTAGTTGTTCTAAAACTTCTCTAAAATCGATGAGATACGAGGCGCGGGAGAAAAACTGTTTGAGTCGTACTTCTGTACGGTGAAAACAGTTTTTTGAACCAGCAACAAAGTAGGTCGCGATTTTTAAGAAGTTTTGGTATAGTGGCGATTATATGGCTAAGCTTGTAGCGCAAAACCACCCTGCATTGCATGATATTTCGGAGGAAATCACTCCGGAGGAGTTTACTGATGGGACGGTGGCTAAGATTCTCAAGAATATGCGCCAGGCTATTAAGGAGTACAGCGTCGATGGCTTTTCAGCCGTGGCCATCGCCGCACCGCAGATTGGGGTCGCCAAGCGAATTTTTCTTATTGAAGACCAAAGCGGCTCTCCAGAAGAACGCTTCCCCACCATCATCGCAATTAATCCGCGTATCACCAAAACTTCAAAGAAGACTCATGTTGTTGGTGAAGGCTGCCTGTCTGTACCAAAGCTCTACGGCGTAGTGAAGCGCCACACCAACGTCAGCTTTGAAGCCCTTGATGAAAATGGCAAAAAGTTTACTCGCGGTGCCGGCGGCCTCCTAGCGCAAATTGTCCAACACGAATACGACCATCTTGACGGGACTCTTTTCATCGACCGCGCCAAAGATGCCTGGCCCGTAGAAAAGGAACAATCCCGTCGAGCGAGTGAGCAGCCCTAATGCTTTGTTGCGCTTCGGTAAAATAATATTCATCGTACACTTGTACGTCTCACATTATTTTCCTCGCGCGCCGCGCCTTCGGACCACTCACTCACTCGACAGAAAAATACTCTAAAATTTTTATGAAACATTCTTGCAACATTGCATTCTTTGGCGGGGAGCCCCTGGGGCTCCCGGCTCTTCAGGCACTTTGTAGTGCGGGGTTGATGCCGTCCTTAGTTGTCTGTAACCCAGACCGACCGAGTGGACGCGGATTGGAGCTGACTCCGCCGAGAATTAAGGCGTGGGCGGAAGCACAAGGAATTGAAGTTTTTCAACCGACTACATACAAAGAAAAGGAGTCCCTCACTCGACTCACTGAAACCAACTGGGATTTGTTTGTGGTGGTGGCGTACAACTTTATCTTACCAAGATGGTTTTTGGAGTTACCAAAGCACGGAGTTATTAATGTACATCCATCATTGTTGCCGAAACTGCGGGGCGCCAGCCCTATTCGGACGGCGATTTTGCAAAATCTTCGCGAGGAAGTTGGGGTGAGTATCATGCTAATGGATGAAAAAATGGACCACGGGCCGCTCTTGGCGCAGACTCCCTTGTCATTGAACGAATGGCCTATCAGCGGACCAATGCTGGATGATATGTTGGCGCAGATTGGGGGCGAGATGCTGGCGCAGACTATCCCGAAGTTGTTGGCCGGCGAACTAACTCCTATGGAACAAAATCACGAGGCAGCTACTTATACCAAGAAGTCTGAAAAAGCGGATGCTGAATTGCAAATAGATCCTGCCCATCTGCTGACTGGAGATATGGCCTTTAAAACGCTTTGTAAAATTAAAGCGTATGAAGGTATTGGTGATACTTTCTTTATGGATAATGGCAAGCGAGTAAAAGTAAAGGGCGCCGTTCTAGAGAACGGCGCCCTTACCCTCACCCGCGTTATTCCTGAAGGAAAAAAAGAAGTGGATCTGGAATCTTACTTGCGGTCTCGCTAACTAGAGACTCTGCATCTGTACCTTGGCTACTCGGCCAGCATCTTTGTCCAAAGTAGCATGCTTATCTTTTGCCTTGCGTAGTTCTTGCTCCAAACCATGGCGAACTTCGTCAATCGCTTTTTCAAAACTCTCTTCAGTTGCCTCTGCCCGATACAATTCGCCTTTTATATTCAAATTCGCTTCCACTCGATAAAAGCGTCCGTGCTGGTGAGTGGCGACTTTCTCAAACTCGACTTCACATAGCGTTACTGCATTTGCACCAATAAACTTATCCAGCGTTGAAAACTTTTGCTCGACGACATCAGTCAATGATTTTGCTTCTTCAATACTGTTGTACTTGTAGTTGATGTTTGAGAATGTCATGGTTTATGTGATTACATCCTTTATAACTTCGAGAATCTTACTTGGGGGATGGTGACCTGACACGATTCGCACCTGCGCCCCTTCGGCTTAGCCGTTGGAAGTACCCTTGGGGTGCTTTTCAGTCACTCCGTAGATGTCAGCGATGATTTCTCGGACTCGGTGGTTGGCGACATTCCGCTGCGCCGGCGCTTTGGTGATAATTTCAAAGTGATTCACTTCAACCTTATTAACCTGTTCTTTTTTCATGCCGGCGTACACCCGCACTTTTACGTACATAGTCTAGCCTTCGCAAGAGATGCAGGTTGAACCACCCACATGCACTCGTGGCTTTACTATAGCCGCCGCTGGCGATGAAACCTTACTGAATTCGCGGAGGTGGTCAATAATATCGCTCGATTCATAGAGAGCAACGTTTCTTTCGCTATCAACGAAAAAGGGAGTTTGGTTCTTACCTCCCTTTTCAAGGAGCTCAGCCGCAAAATCTTCATTCTCAGACACATCTTTCAATTCAAGTTCAGCATTGAAGTTTTCTGCCATTTGCAGTACTCGCTGACTAAAGGCGCAAGTGGGCTTGTAGTAGAGGGTGAACATAGGTGGTTTGCTGATTACGTGATAATTACTTTCTATTATACTACGATTTTGCCGAAGTGTTTATTTCATTTAAAAACCTAGATAATTTCGCGCTCGTCTACGGTTGTGACGTCCCGCGTATAGCCCCAGCGGCGATTAGTCCTTGATTCTTCTGTTAAATAGCCAGAATCTCGCAGTGGTTTGATTCTTTTTGGATGCTTCATCTTTCTGAGGGCCTTTGCTAATACCCCACCAACTCTCGCTCCTGTGACACCGAAAATTGAGCCGATTTCACTCAAGGTTGTTTCTGTTGGATTAAAAGGATCGTTATTATGCAAGTTCGCTACAAAAGATTCTGGCACTTTTCCAAGTATTGCCACAAATACCTGTTCCGCTCTATTTAGACTATCAAAATCATCTTTTACAAGGTCGAATTTATAAAGTCTATTAAGCTGTTCTGTTGCTTTTGGTTTTACGTGATTGATTTCATATTCTGAAAAAATATCCCTCACATCGGTTATATTCTTTATGCGAGTGTACCTCCTAACAAACCGAAATGTAAGCGTAATACTATTTCCTCGCGCAGAGAAAGTGTCTCCGATGTCTCACTAAAAATCTGTCAAACTCGCTCATATTCATCACCACCATAAGCAATGGCTAGTTTTTCTTTGTAGATTAGTTCAGGATCGATCGAATCTTCGTCGAATTCTTCGCGCTTCAAGTTAACCATCTGACTAACTGCGTTCAGCTCCTTCCGCGATAGCTTAGCTTCGCTAGCAATCTTTTCCCCTTGTTCAGTGCGAGATAGCGAGAGAAAATTCGGGTCCTTCCTCTCAAGTAGAGTTTGAGTTTGCCTATATTTGGATATGAGGTTAGCCACAGAGGTAGGCTGCGCCATGACACGTTTTTGCGTCCTCACAACAGTACGAACTGAACCCTCGATGCAAGGCACTAGATAACTAGCTGGTTTAATACCGCTACGTTCTTCAAGTTTCGACAGTCCGTACAAAAGTCCCTCCATTCCAGACTGGAAGAGGTCATCTTCATCATAAATCTCGTTGGTACCAAATTTTTTCAAGATTCTATCAATCACCATTTTGACGAGACCAACTGACATATCGACAGCCTGTTTCATCTTTTCTGGATCATGCTTGGCCTTAAGGAGGATTTCTTTATGATCTTTCCATGAGAGCTTTTCTCCACCAGGTGCTTCAATCGCGTCTTTATAGAAATGGTAACGATTCTTGAATAAACTCAAATCTACCCCTTTGCGAAATGGCTTGTCTATGGGCTGTTCATGTTCAAACGGTAGTCCCTGGTCAAAATTTTCGCGCGCATCTCTCATCCACACATCTACTTCTGTAACTTTGCCAAGATAGGTTGTCCTATCGACTTTTGGGCGTGGAGGATTAATGGGTTTTGGATTCTCCTCTACTGGGACGTTGGGTAAAGGAAACGCGTATGGATTTGGTAATTCGACCACTTCCCGCGCTTCTTCTGCGACTTCCTCCGAAACCGGCTTACGACTTTCCTGACCGACGATACCAAAAAACGCCAAGCGGTTGATTTCACGCTTATTATCAACGGCAAACGTGACTGTCCCGTCTTCAGTCTCTTCTACCCATGGGTAGACTTTCATTTGATTCAGAAGCATTTCTAGTTCTTCTTCTCGCTCCTTTGAGACATGCGCGATAGTAAGTGCCGAGACTTCGCCCTCGTGGTGTTGCGTTGTGATATTCGTCGCGAGCCCTTTTACTAATTTTGCCGCAATTTGTGTCTCTAAGTACGAACTCTTCATGCCAAACAACTCGTAAAAACCAAGTGATGAATCACCGTTTTTTATCGACTCGTCGTATCCATTCCCTCCTTTCATACTTATGTACAGTGTATCAGCCTTAATCTGCGCGACCCCAAACTGATACACAGGTTAGGACGATATACTTCGACTAATGGACTACAATGTACCTATCATGAGCCGCATCAGAAACTGGTTTCAACAGGCTACTCCAACCGGGCTGATTATTCTGAGTGTTGCGGTCGGTGTGGGGGGAGCTTGCGGCGCCGCCCTATTCCACACCCTCATCTACTACTCCACCTTTGCCTTCTATGGACATGATGGTTCCGCGAGCTTCATCGGTATCGTCGAAGCTATGCCAGTCTGGCAGCGACTGCTCATTCCAACTCTGGGCGGGCTATTGGTCGGGATAATTTTCAAACTAGCTAAAGTGAGTGAGGCCGAAGGTGAAGGGGTGCC